>CAWUNX010000145.1:0-8764 GCA_963923905.1 uncultured Methylocucumis sp. | reverse complement strand
ACGACGGTATCAACGGTTGCTGCATCGTTTTCGTCAACAGCCATTGTCAATAATTCAGCCGCATCGGTTAAGCCTTGCTCTAGCTCGCGTATGGTATTAACGACGATTTCCAATTGCCCGCGCTCTTTGCCAAGCGCTTGTGCTTGTTCAGGTTTATCCCAAATTTTGGGGTCTTCTAATTCGCGTAAGACCTCGACCAGACGTTCTTGCTTGTTATCAAAGTCAAAGATACCTCCTAAGCGCACTACCCCGCTCAGTTAGCTCAGCTATCTTATTTTTTATCGGATTAATCTCTTGCATGGATATAAACCTACCCGTTGAAACGCTAAAAGGCTTAGCATTATAACTCAACGCTTAGTCATTTTGAGAAAGCAGTGATGACTAGTTTTTGTTCACAACCCTAGCTGACACTACCGAACGATAAACAGGAATAGCTAACCTAGCTTATAATTGCCGACAATCCGAATACTTAAAACGCTTTTCATCATCAAATATGTTCACACCCAAAGACTTTTTGGAAACTGCCGAAGGTTTGCTATTCGCTGTGGTCGCAGCTCAATTAGAACACGATAAATGCTTATGCTTTCTTCGTTACGTTAAGCAGAACGGGCAATGGCAAAAATATGCCACCGACGACGCTAATGTATTTCTACAACAGAATTATCCCGAGTATTTGCATTACTCGCAGCAGCTAGATGCTGAGCTACATGCGGTTGCGGTTGATAGGGTTAGCCAACATCATTGCCCACGTCGCCGCCTGCATAGCCTGCTGACACAACCGCCCGATGATGCGGTCGAGCAGGATTTACATCAACTGGCTCAGCTTTTTTATCACCATAAGCTGGATTTAACTGAAATAGGCATCACAGGTTCTTTACTGGCAGCAGTGCATAACACGCGCTCTGATATTGACCTCGTTTGTTATGAGCATGCAACGTTCGAGCACGCGCGCTTATTGATTGAACAGCTAATCAATCAAGGCTTGCTATCGGCGTTATCTGAATCGGACTGGCATGAATCGTATCAACGACGCGACTCGGAGCTAAGCTTTACCGAATATGTTTGGCATGAACAGCGTAAATTTAATAAAGCCGTCATTAATGGGCGTAAATTTGACTTAAGCTTAGTGAACAAAAACCCCGTTTCAACTGAACGTTATCGCAAACTATCGACCATTAAACTGTGTTGCCAAGTCAGTGATGATAGCCAAGCATTTGCTTATCCGGCACAATTGGGTTTAAATCACCCTGAAATTACCAGCGTTGTCAGCTTTACCGCTACCTATAACGGTCAAGCATTTTTGGGTGAAACCGTTGAAATTTCTGGCTTATTGGAACAGAACGAATCCGGTCAAAAACGCATCGTCGTAGGCTCATCCCGGGAAGCTAAAGGCGAATATATTAAAGTTACCCATGCTTAAAATTCCGAAATTTTCTGCTGTTATTTTTGATTTAGACGGCTTAGTCTTAGATACCGAATCCGGTTATCGACTGGCTTGGCAAGAAGCAGCCGCACACTTAGGCTACAGTTTAAGTCAAGAATTTTTACATGGATTAACGGGGTTAACCGGCACAGCCATCACCCATGAACTGTTTAATTTATTAGGTGCAGATTTTCCCAGTCAGTTATTTTTTGAATTATCTGCGGAAATTTGGCGCCACCACGCCGAAAGCCAAGGAATTAGTGTTAAATCGGGTGTCTACGATTGCTTAGCTAAATTAATACACCTCAATATTCCTTATGCCTTAGCTACAAATAGTCGTAAAACTAATGCATTAGAATGTCTACGTTATGCCAACCTAGATGATAGTTTTCCCACCCTGATATGCCGGGATGATGTGAGCTCAGGCAAACCTTCCCCTGATATTTATTATGCAACGGCCCACGCGTTATCAGTGGATATTACTCAATGTTTAGTTTTAGAAGACTCTTACCCTGGCGTACTCGCCGCAGTCACAGCCGGCGCTTATTGTGTTTATGTGCCATCGACGCCTAAAGTCGATGTGAACGCATTACAACAATGTCATTTACTGTTAATGAACTTAGACCAAGCCCTTGATTTAATTTTTACTCCTTCTAACCTTGCTCAATAGCACAAACAACGCGGGCTTTTGCCGATTGATAAGGTTATAATTTTGTATTCTGTGACTACTTAAGCGTACCCACCTTGATTGATCAACATTCTTACATTTCAGTCGTAGCGCCTGCCCGACTACACATGGGCTTCTTTGATTTAAGTGGCGCTTTAGGCAGACAATTCGGCAGCATAGGCGTTGCTTTAAATGAAATTAGTACTCGCATATCAGTTACTCGAAGTGCTGCTCGATTAATTACTGGCCCATCAGCAGAAAAAGCCGATTATTGTTTAAGCTTACTATGCCAAAGTTTAAATGTATCCGATCAGGTTAATATCACAATTGAAGAGGCCATTCCTGAGCATGTAGGCTTAGGTTCAGGAACACAAATGTCTTTAGCGATAGGTTCAGCCCTTAATGCGCTTTATTGTTTAGGGCTTAGCGTGCGCGAGATAGCCGAGATTACCGAACGCGGTCAACGTTCAGGCATAGGCATAGGCATTTTTGAGCAGGGTGGCTTAGTCGTCGATGGAGGGCGAGGTAGCACAACCTTAACCCCTCCGGTTATCGCTCAAATGTCGGTACCTGAGGATTGGCGCTTCATTTTAATCTTCGATAGCCGTGGACAAGGTTTGCACGGCATCCAAGAAATCCAAGCTTTTAATGAGCTACCACCTTTCTCTGTTACAGAAGCTCAGCGTTTGTGTCATTTATTGCTGATGCAAGGTTTACCCGCCTTAGCTGAACACGACTTAATTGGCTTTGGTGACGTGATTACTCAATTACAAACATCGGTAGGCAGCCATTTCGCAGCCGCACAAGGTGGTGTGTTTACTAGCTCAGAAGTCGCATCAGTAATGGCATGGTTGGTCGAACAAGGCGCTGTTGCCATAGGCCAAACCTCATGGGGACCTACGGGTTTTTGTGCGGTATCAAACGCTAAGCTGGCCGATACATTAATAGAGCAATTAAACTTACGCTTTGCCCATTTTGATAAATTAAGCTTTTTAGTTGCCAGCCCTAGAAATAATGGTGGCTATATTCGTATCTTAAAACATAGCCACTCTTCATAAGCTGGAAATTAAACTACTAATCAAGTAGTACGCACTCCATGCACCAAAGAATGTGCGCAGATTCAACGTTATGTGAAAAATGGCGTTTAGGTTTTGATTGGGAGGAGATTCCTTCCGAAAAGCAAGTTGTTGACTCAGGTGAGCCATCAATGAGTTCTTTGGTGCTTGGCTTAACCTTCAGTATTATGCTAAGACATAAAATTAACCACTCCTTGATATGGAGTTTTACTTCTGGCCTGGCTCAACAACATGTAAGAGTATCTTTAACAAAAATAATACCCTGCCCCCAACAACGGTGTACGAGGATTAAGTGCTAATTTAACAGACACTTTATCTAATAGACCTTGAAACCGACCTTTTGCTTTAAACGCTTGGATAAAATCCCCGTTTTGCATCGCGGGTAAAATCTTAGCGGCAATACCACCACCAATATAAACTCCACCTAAGGCCATTGTTTTTAAGGCCCAGTTACCCGCTTCGGCACCATAAAACTCGACAAACAAACGTAATGCTTCGGCGCATAAGGCATCTTCACCCGCTAAACCTAAACGTGAAATCATGGCATTGCGGTCACCTTGTTCTGCATCATGGAGATTAGGTACGGCTAAACAGGCACTGGCAAAATCGTGTTCTAATAAGAAATCATATAAATGACTAAAACCATCGCCACACAGTACCCGTTCATAGCTCACATGGTCGGGATAACGGCTGCGTAAAAATGTTAATAACGCATCCTGTTGCGCAGTCGTCGGCGCTAAATCGGTATGCCCGCCTTCGGTGGCAATGGCATGATAACGGCTACCATCCCAATACAAAATTGCTTCACCTAAACCTGTACCTGCCGCAATGACGGCTTTATTGCCTATTTTTACCTCAGCGTTCGGGTTTAATTCAATTAACTCTTGCTCAGGTAGCTGTAACATCCCTAATGCCATCGCCTCTAAATCGTTTAATAACCGTACCCGTTCAATATTGAAACGCTGTTTTAGCAGCTCAGCATCTAAAACCCACGGTAAATTAGTGGTACGACAACGTTGCTCAACAACAGGCCCAGCAACACCAAAACACGCGGCGCTTAACGCGACATTAGCGGGTAGAAACGCTGTCAACAAATCATCAAATACAGAATATTCGCGACTCGCAAACGTTTGCTCGTGCACACAGGTTAAATCGCCCGTCTCAGTTTTTGCCATTAACGCTAACGTTGTTTTAGTACCACCTATATCACCCGCTAATATCATGTTGTTCCTCTACCTTAGGACTATTGTAATTATGTTATTTGAGCAAAAATGCTAACGCCGTGACCATAGTATTAGCAACACGATGCGGCGGTAATTGATAAAACGCCTGCCAAGCTATCGCTACATAGTCTTGATAACACGGGCTATGTTCTGGATGTACGTCTAGCCAATTGATTCTGACGGCATGGCCAATCAGTACATCGATGACTAATGTATCATCAATATACAATGGCGTCGTTTTAACAATAGCAGCCATTGTCTTTAGCGCTTCAACGGTGAGTTGCCTATACACTGAGGACTGAATTTTATTCAGCAAATGGCTGACATGCAATTTAAATGCTGGCTCACCTGACGTCATTTGCGACAAGAGCAGCTCGCTATCTAAGCGCCGATTGCTATTCAATTTTTCACCCACCATGACGCCTTTACAATGATGTAATAACAGCCACACTCCGGCGTAAAACGCATCGTTTTCACGCCCTAACCCGCCTTGTTGCTCGCGCCAGGTGTACCAATCCGAAGTTAAGCCATGATCATCAGCATCCATCGCTTTTGAAAAACGTATGTCGGTTAGCTCCTTGCAATCGCCTGCAAATTGTAAGGTTTCAACATGACTTAACTCAGTTTCGGTATTGCTATAATCGGCTAATGTTTCATGCACTTTTTGTGCTAATTCATAAGGTGACAAAAACAATATTTCATTAAACGCGTGGTCGAGTGAACAAGCAAAATCGCGCTTATAACGCACTAAAATTAATTGCAAAATATGCCCCACCCTAAGGGTATGAATGTCAGCAAATAATTCAGGGTTGGATTTTATCAACATGCCTAAATATAAGATTAACTCTTGAACAATAATAATCTCGCTTTGGCTGTTATAAGTTTGAATAATTTGTAGAATTTCCCAGGAATCGGTAGGCCGTTTTAACGTCGCTTTACCACTATAAGCGCGGCCAACGGTTAACAAATGCTGGCGCACCAAAATATCCGTCGCCGCTTGTTCTAAATTAATATCATATTTACCCAATAAGCCTGCGGCACGCCTGACGATATACCAAGCATGAGCATCGCCAGCGCGTTGGTACACTTCTTCTAATAAATCGCGCACCGCCACCTCGCTACCCGCAAGCGCTAAACAGTAATCTAAGCCATGCCGTTGGACGAGTAGGCTTAACACTTCTAAGTGCAAATATAAATTGGCTTGGCTTTGTAATAGCTCTATCAGGGCCATGTCATCAGACATTTCCCAATGGTTTAACGCCAACACGTCTAATGGCTGATAAGCGTTCACATCATCGGGTAGTAACTGAGCGAACGGACGCTCCACATCATGCTTACCTTTCTTAGCAAATTCAAAGTCATGCAAATAATCTATTTTCTCAGAACCCGCTAGCCGGGCTAATTCGGCTAACGGCCCTAAACGCACAGGTATTTGATTAACCAAACCTTGTTGCAACTCGTGAATAAACGCGATTAACACATCTTTATTATGGCTAGCTAGCATATTGTGCTTAATCGGCATAGCAATAATAGGCTGGCCGGTTCTATCCCAATGTTTAAAAATATAGACTAACTCGACTTTTAAGCGCTGGATTAGCAAGCGGTTATCCATAGCCATATAAAAGCCTTTTTGGTTTAAACACTGCGGCGAAAAAACTAAGCGCTCTTTGGCTAACACATAAAGCGTAGACGTGGCTAAGGTACGCAATTGTCTTAACGGTCTACCGGTTAAACCAATCCTGTCATTCCTTCCAACTTGCGTATACGCTTCGGCGAGCTCTGACGCGTCCCTAAGCTGTATAGGTGCAATTTCCGTCACACTCTCGGCGGTTATACCCATAGCACTGAGTTCAGTCTTAACGCCTTCATCTTCAGCTAATAAGGCAATTTGCAATATGCAGCTCGATGCTTGGTGTACTTTTTTGTGTCGGTTTAGCGGGTCAATATCTTCCAAGGTTAGTACGCCATCTTGTAACAAACACGCCAAACTATACAGGCTTTGCGCCCAAACCAACGGGATGTTTTCATTAGGTAATCTAGCTTGGCTTTGTGGTAAGGCTTTTTCGGCATCAATGGCGTCTTTAGGCACATAATACAGTTCGGGTAACAATTGCCGACCATTCTGCGTTACCAGTAACGCTTGCAACTTATCCTTATACTCAACCGCTTGCGCCTCGCGCCCAGCAAATTGTGCATTCAGCATTAAATAACAAAAAAACAACGGCCACTCGCACTCAATATGTTGAAATTGCTTTAATTCTTGCGGGTTATAATGCAAGCGGCTGCTATCCTCAATGACAGTTTGATGACCGTCGAGTAAAAACCGTTTGCAACCATAACGACCTTTCAATTTTTCAACGACTAACGCTTCGGTTCTCATTCTTAGCTCAGCATTATCGACTGCAAATGCCGGAAAGCCGGTAATGCTCAGTAATGCAGCATCAACTTCTTTAGACAATGACTCTCTAGGTAACAATGCTTCTAACGCAATACGGCTTCGAGCAATATCGTCGCTAACGACATG
Source organism: uncultured Methylocucumis sp. (assembly GCA_963923905.1). GTDB lineage: Bacteria > Pseudomonadota > Gammaproteobacteria > Methylococcales > Methylomonadaceae > Methylovulum. Next base: position 1,851 of record CAWUNX010000145.1, on the reverse strand, counting down.
AATGACCCCGGCTTGACCGCCTTGATGACCAAATAAATTAAACCCTGCTAAGGCTTCTAAAGCCGCCTTTGCCATGCCCATAGAACTCGCATTCAACTCGGCGATACCATGATTAATTTTATTACCGCGTTCCCAAATACCATAATCAGGCGTGCGATAGGCTCGGCTCACATAATGCACTAAATTTTGTACAAAATTGACTTCATCAATCGTAAACACGATACGCAAACCCGAAGCGGTCATTTGCGCGAGCATTAATAAAAAAATGGACGTCGCATCCAGTTGCAAATGCCCCCATTCATGGTCGCCGACTACGGCTAAACCGGTTTTAGTATCATATTTAGCATGTAACGCATCCAGTGGATTTTGCGTATGCTTAAATTTTTCTACCTTAAGCGCTTGCCGCATCATAGCCGTCAACAAACCACGCATCAGCTTAACCGTGCTTTGCTCTAGTAAATAACAACGGCTAGGGTTAGCCCCGGTTTTCTTGTACGCAAGACCTAAGCCCCAAACAGCTAAGATGCTATAGACATTATCGCGTACCCAAGCGTCGGTATAATTACCATGCACATTTACCGCAGTGCTCGCAGGCAATAAGCCAGTTATCCAATCTTGTCGGCTTAAAATAATGTCTTGGACGTGTTGAAAATAAGAATCTAGTGAATCGTCAGTGGTCATGATTAAGGTCAGTAATAGTATTTTGTATACTTTAAAGCAATTGCTATACCAGTAGTTATAACTTTATATAACGTTCTGCTTACCCAACATACCAACGGCTTAATACGACTACTGACTGTTAGTGCGGCTTAAGCGCACCAACCTGGATATAACCAAAGACTTACGCACCCTATCAGTGCAGCTTAATTTTCAAGCATTTTCACTATTTAACGTGAAAATGCGTAGCTAATTCTTCTAACTTTTACAGTTTTTCAACCCTACGAATTAACAATAGCCTGATTTGTGTTAAAATCCTAGCTGCAAACTAGGAATTGTCCTTTCCGGTATTGCTATTATTACTCCTCATCCCACACAGGTATTACAATGCACAATATCAATAAAATTCTCGTTTCTTTAGTATTAGCTGCGGCCTCTTCTGTTGCTTTAGCAGAGAGCAATAGCACTAATGCCCAGGTGAATGCGGCTGGCGAAACAACGTTAGCTAAATTACATGAAGCTGAAACTTTATTGCAAAACAAAGCAAGCAACGATGAAGTGTTAAAAGCGCTTAACGATGCGAAACAGTCACAAAAAGAATTCCGTTTTGAAAAAACTGAGCGTTTACGTCAAAAATTTAGTGGCAAGCTTAAACTCGCCTACGACTCATTAAAAGATGGAAAAACGGCAGAAGGTACTGCAGCTTTAGCAGAAGCGACAGCCATCTTTACTGAAATGAAAGCTTTTTACGACTCAGAGCATAAATAAGCTCAAACAATGCTTGGGTTTGGGTATATTTGGTTGCAATATGCCCAACCTAGTCAATCACAGGTAAGTCCCCACCGATAAAGGCTTATGCATAAATGCCCGTGGTCATTAAAAACCCCTGAAGAAGAGCTTTACCATGATACCGAATGGGGTGTGCCCATTCATGATGACCGATTGTTATTTGAATTTTTAATTTTAGAAGGCGCACAAGCGGGTCTAAGTTGGTCAACCGTATTAAAAAAGCGCCAAACTTACCGCTTAGCGTTTGATAACTTCGATGTACATAAGATTGCGGCTTATGATGAACACAAAGCTCAAGCCTTACTCGCTAACCCTGGCATTATTCGTAATCGGTTAAAAATCCGCTCTGCGATTACTAATGCGCACGCCTTTATCAAAATCCAACAACAGTTTGGCAGTTTTGAC
>CAWUNX010000144.1:0-8809 GCA_963923905.1 uncultured Methylocucumis sp. | reverse complement strand
GAGATGTGTATAAGAGACAGTTTACATCCGATAACGGTATTCTGTCAGGGTCTTGATCAGGTTTAGGACGTCGGCTGTCATAATAACCACTTACCCTCATTCCTAGCCCCGGCTCATTATTCAAAATGGTTTCAACTTCTTTAGCAATTTTAGTCATACCAACAAGTGCGACTTGCCGCGTATTTTTTCCGCTTGCCCGCAAATGCTCGACCGTCGCACGCACAATGATATGCCAGGAAAATAATTCAATGGGCACGGCGCTAAGCCAATACCAAAAAGTTTCTTTGTAATCTTCTAAAATCAGCGGATAAAAGTTACTAATCAACGATAACGCAATAACAACCAATGACCAAGCAGTCACTAAGCCCCATATCTCTTGCACTAGCCCTACATCTCGTCTTAATGAATAAATATCGGTCAATTCAGCAAAAAACTGATAAAAAATAATGGTTAATAATAACCACGTCGTTTGAGCAGTGTTCCACTCTAAATAGTTGTACGACATTACCGCCCACAACGTCACACTGATAATCAATGTATCGAATAGCCGATACAATGAAATGATTTTACTCGTGTGCGGTCTTACCAATCCTTTCGCTTTTCTTGTCATAGTTTGCCTACCATGTCTCCTCTCTCACCAAGACAGGAAAGAGCATAAGACTTCATTATTTCGCTCGTTTTGTCGAGTTATATGAATAAGAACTCACAACACCGCGTTTATCAAATTTAATCACTAAATCTTCTGTTTCGCTTTCACTAAACGCACTATAACGATAATTACCATACGTCCATGTTTTTAATCCATTTTCTAGCCCGGTTCGCCATGGCGTGCCGAATGTCGTATAAATGTCATTTTGGGTTGTTTCACCTATTTTTATAGTCTGCACTTGTCCGGCTGGAAACTCATGCCCTATATTGGCGCAGCCAATTATAGCAATCAGCAATAGTGGTATAACCAGTTTATTTATAGGGTAATTAGCCTGCGCTAAGACGCTTACCTTCGTTTTCATGCTGTCATCCTCAATGTTCATTGTTTAAACCGTTTGAAACAATGCTTAGCCGTTATCAATATGATCAATACGCGCAGTATACAGCGTAGCGCCAATCACAGCAGCCGGAGCAATAACAAGATTAAGCACAGGCAGTGATAAGCCTGCCATCGCTAATCCACCAAAACTAAGCGCGCCTAACCGCATGGTTTTTATCATACTTTTTTGCTCAACAAACAACAAACCAGCATTTTCAAGCGGATAGGCAAAATACTCAAGCGCAATTGCCCAGGCGCCAAACACCAGCCATAACACAGGTGCTAATAAGTTAATTCCGGGAATCAAAAACAGTAATAATAAGGGCAAGGCAAGTTTTACCAAGTAAATAATTCTCTTGCACTCAGCCAAAATAGTTTTCACTAACGGCGGTTCGACTCTTATTTGCCCAGACTCTTCCCCCATTACTAACAGTGTTTTCGCCGCTAAACACCCATAAAACGGTGCCGCAAATAAATTTGCCAGCAAGGTAAAGGAAAAAAAACCTACCACCATAAAGCCAAGAAAAAATAGCGGCCAAAGCAACCAATCTAACCACATTAACCAATCAGGAATAAAACGTTGAATGAGTTGATTGATATAGTGATAACCCAACACGAATGCCGAACTGTACAAAATAATATTAATGACGATAGGGATAACTAAAAAACCTCGCAATTGCTTATGCGTTATTAATTTCAAACCTGTGAGAAAACACTTAAACGCAAAGACAGGATTATTCGTTTGATTGATTAACATTTTCTTAGGCTCCTTACACCATTTTGTAACGCGGGATTAAGCACTACACCTTGCTCTGTGACAATAGCGCTAATTAATTCTGCTGGAGTTACATCAAACACAGGATTCCACGCCTTAATAACAGATTCGTCATATTGATAACACGCAGGCAGCACTTCATTAGCATTACGCTCTTCGATAGCAATCTCAGCACCTGACGCTATCGCCCAGTCAACGGTCGTTAACGGCGCCACCACCATAAACTTAACACCGTGCTGCTTAGCCAATACGGCTAACGAATAAGTACCTATTTTATTGGCCGTATCGCCATTGGCAGCAATCCTATCAGCGCCGACGATAACCCAATCGATTTTGCCGGATTTCATTAACCATGCAGCCGCAGAATCGGCAATCAATGTGGCAGGAATTCTTTCTTGTTGCAATTCCCATACCGTTAAACGCGCACCTTGCAGCCAAGGCCGAGTCTCTCCAGCATAAATCGCTAATGCCTGTCTGCGATAAGCTGTGCGCACAACACCTAACGCCGTACCATAACCGCCTGTTGCTAACGCTCCCGTATTGCAGTGCGTTAACACACCGTTAGCACCGACCATTAAATCCGCACCCAATTCGCCCATCATGTAGTTGGCCTTAATGTCATCCGCATGAATTTGCTCTGCTTTAGCTATAGCAACCGTCACAGGGTCCGCTAAAGATTCTTCTAACACAACACTCATTGCTGTTAACGCGGTAAATAAATTCACGGCGGTTGGTCTAGAACGAGCTAATAGTTGCATATCATTTTTAACCTTATCTTTCCAGCTATCGCTACCCGCACAAAAGTGCTGACGTACCGATAGCGCAACGCCATAAGCTGCTGCAATCCCTATCGCGGGCGCACCACGCACCCGCATCGAAGCAATAGCCTCGGCAACGCCGGCTGCATCAGCAAACTCATCATATTTAGTTTGCTCAGGCAAAATCCTCTGGTCTAAGACTCTTAAGCTTGTACCTGTCCAATCTAAGGCGTTTACGGCTAGTTTATCCATTTATCAAACTCCTGCTGATCGCTATAATGCGTTTAATTAATATTTAATAGGAAAACAAAAATGATTGTTGTCGATACGATAATTCATACACACCAGTTACTACCCGTAGAACCCAGCAATTGTTTACTTATTGACCACAGTCTTATTGTTGACAACGGGCGCATCATTGAAATACTACCCACCGAACACGCGCTCAATAAATATACCAGTAATAACAGCGAGTATTTTAACCACCATCTGATATTGCCTGGATTAATTAATAGTCATACCCATGCCGCCATGTCATTGTTACGCGGCGTCGCAGACGATTTACCGCTTATGGATTGGCTACAACGCCATATTTGGCCTTTAGAACAAAAATGGGTTAGCCCAGAATTTGTTGCCGATGGCGTCGAACTCGCGATGGCTGAAATGATTCGTGGCGGGATTACTTGTTTTAACGACATGTATTTCTTTCCCGACATAACCGCTAAGCAAGTTTTACGCCATAGTATGCGTGCAAGCATTGGCTTAATTGTATTCGATTTTCCAACCGTATGGGCAAACTCAAGTGCCGATTATTTACAAAAAGCCGAAATGCTATACCAAGCACTAAAGCCCCAGCCCTTAATCACAATGACGTTAGCGCCTCATGCGCCTTATACGGTATCAGACCAGCCTTTAAGCAAAATAGCCGAGTTATCGCAACGTTATAACCTACCTGTACACATGCATGTGCATGAAACGGCTGACGAAGTAGCACAAAGCCTAACTCAATACAGCAAGCGCCCGATACAACGTCTTCATGAACTAGACTTAATCAACTCATTATTTATCGCTGTTCATGCCACACAACTCACCGCAGAAGAAATCGCATTATTCGCACAAACAGGCGCTCATATCGCACATTGTCCTGAATCTAATCTTAAGCTGGCCAGCGGCTTTTGTCCTATCGCTAAAGCCAGTGCTGAAGGCGTTAATATTGCACTAGGTACAGATGGCGCAGCCAGCAATAACGATTTAGATTTATTAGGCGAAATGCGCACGGCTGCATTATTAGCCAAAGCCGTTGCCCAGGACGCTAGCGTTATATCCGCCGAGCAAGCCTTGCGCATGGCCACAATTAACGGCGCAAAAGCGTTGGGATTAGACCACGAAATTGGCTCGTTGCAAGCAGGTAAAGCAGCGGATTTTATTGCCGTAGACATGGACGAATTAGAAACACTGCCCCTATACCAGCCAGTTTCACAGTTGGTATACGCCACGCCCAGAAATCAGGTTACCGACGTTTGGATTGCCGGAAAACGCGTATTAAAGCAACGCCAGCTCACCACGTTCGACACAGACGCGTTAAAAGCCAAAGCAAAACATTGGCAACAGCGCTTAAAATCTTCTTAGAGTTAATTTAACTCACGTTGTAACACGGCTAAATCCAGCTCACCTTCCCATTTAGCCGCGACCAGCGTCGCCACGCCATTACCTATCAAATTCGTTAACGCCCTAGCCTCAGACATAAACCTGTCCACGCCTAAAATCAATGCCAAACCCTCGATAGGAATACTGGGTACGGCAGCCAAAGTCGCAGCAAGCGTAATAAAGCCGCTACCGGTCACGCCTGCCGCACCTTTTGACGTCACTAACAACACACCGAATAATAACAATTCCTGAGCAGGCATTAATACGGTATTCGTTGCCTGAGCAATAAAAATGGCTGCCATTGACAAATAAATCGCCGTACCATCTAAATTAAACGAATAACCGGTAGGAATGACTAAACCCACAACCGAGCGCGAAGCACCTAAACGGTGCAATTTTTGCATAATACGCGGCAATACGGATTCTGACGAAGAGGTTGCTAAGACGATTAATAACTCATCTTTGATATAACGAATAAATTTAACAAGGCTAAATCCTGTCCATCTAGCCACGCTGCCTAAAACAATAATGATAAATAACGCACAGGTTAAATAAAAACAGACCATTAACTTCAATAATACCGCCAATGACGCTAAACCAAATTTACCTATGGTGAACGCCATTGCGCCTAATGCGCCTAGCGGTGCTAATTTCATAACAGTTTCAACCACGCCGAATAGCGCATCGCTCAACTTAGCGATAAATGTCACAACAGAAGCACCTTGATCTTTCATTGCCGATAACGCAAAACCAAACAGCATTGAAAACAACAACACTTGTAACACATCGCCTTTAGCAAAAGCATCAACGACACTGGTTGGAATTACATTCAATAAAAATTCGCTCAGCGAGGTTGATTTAGCAGCATCGGTATAAGTTTTCAACGCTGACGTATCCAAATGGGCAATATCAGCATTCATACCTACACCCGGTTTAATGCTATGCACGACGACTAAACCTATTAATAGCGCCAATGTGCTAACCACTTCAAAATAGCATAAGGCCTTAAAACCAACGCGTCCCATCTTGCCGCTGTCTTGCACACCGGCAATACCAGTAACCACGGTGCAAAAAATAATAGGCGCAATCAACATCTTAACGAGCTTAATAAAACCATCGCCTAAAGGCTTAAGCGCCACGCCTAAATCAGGTAGCCAATACCCCAACGCAACGCCCAACCCAATAGCGATAAGCACTTGTAGATAAAGTGACGAATACAGCTTCATTAATGCGTTGTAGCCGGTGGCGATTTCTTATTAGAAACTTCTGTCACAATCACATCGACACTGTTTTTCTTTAAGCGCGCTTGAATATCATTAACAGTGGCGATTTTTTCAAACGGCCCTAGTTTTACTCGATACCAATACGTCTCACCCACTTTAGCTTTTTCCATTTTCGACTCTATGCCCATTAACGCCAACTTAGCGCGTTGCTGTTCAGCCTCTTTAGAGGTTTTAAACGAACCGGCTTGCAGTAAATAACGGCTTTCTTTCGCTTTACCCATACGCTCTTCACGCGCGCGCGTTTTAATCTCATGCTCAGGCACGACGACTTCTTTGCCGGGTAAGATTTGGTAAAAATCAAAATGTGGCGATTTCGGCTTGGTATCAACTCTCTCCACGGGCTTATCAGCCTGTTTAGGCTTTATAGGGTTACTCGCGGGCTTTGTAACAGTCGCTGGCGTTTCCTCGACTTTATCAGATCCTGCAAAACGCAAATACGCTAAAAAGACTACAAACAAAATAACTAACGCAGTAATTAACATCCACTGCCAAACGCTTAAACTAGATTTAGGCTTAGCCTTAGGTTTACGCTGTACTCTGTTTTTGTAGTCTTTAGACATATCACATCACTTCCGGGGTACTTACGCTTAATAAGGCCAAACCATTGCCCAGCACTTGTTTAACTGCATCGATTAAATTCAACCGTGCATTGCGCAAAGCGTCATCGTCAACCAAAAACTGATGCGCGTTATAATAAGTGTGAAACTCGGTCGCTAACTCTCGCAAATACTGAATCACTTGATGAGGTTCAAATTGCGCAGCCGCTCGCTCAATTATCTCAGGATAACGTGCCAAGGTCTGAATCAACTGTAATTCATGCGTCTCTGTTAAGCGCGCCAGATGCGCCAAACCTAATGCCGCATCACGCGTCCAGCCTTTTTCCGCCAATTGCCGCAATACGCTACAGACTCTAGCATAAGCATATTGCACATAAAAGACAGGATTCTCATTGGTTTTAGATGTCGCTAACGCCAAATCAAAATCCATGTGCTGCTCAGAGCGTCTCATCACATAATAAAACCTTGCCGCATCCTTGCCGACCTCATCGCGCAACTGCCTAAGCGTGACAAATTCGCCGGAACGCGTGGACATTTGTACTTTTTCCTCGCCTCTATACAACGTTGCAAACTGCACTAACAACACAGTCAGTTTCGTCTCATCTGCACCTAAGGCCTTAAGCGCTGCTTTCACTCTAGGAATATAACCATGATGATCAGCACCCCAAATATTAATTAAATGGTCAAAGCCTCTATCCAATTTATTCATGTGATAAGCAATGTCAGAAGCAAAGTAAGTATATTGCCCATTTTCCCTTACCACCACGCGGTCTTTTTCATCGCCTAATGACGATGAGGCAAACCATACTGCACCATCTTTATCGTATAAATGCCCGACTGAGCGCAAACGGCTTAACGCTTCAGCCACCGCACCATCATCCATTAATGAACGTTCAGAAAACCACTGTTCATAATCAACGCCAAACTCATGCAAGTCATCTTTAATATCCGCCAAAATGCTCGTTAAGCCCGCCGCAAACACATGATCGTAACCCTGGCCTAACAAATTCTTAGCCTTAGCAACCAATGCATCAATATGCTCTTCTTTATCACCACCGTCAGGCTCATCGGCCGGAATATCCGCCAGCACTGTTGCAATGGGCTGATAAAAATCACGACCTGCTTGTGCCAATAACTCGTTGGCAATATCAATAACATAGCTACCTTTATAGCCATTGCTAGGGAATGTAAACACCTCACCTAGCGCCGCTAAATAACGTAACCAAACGCTAGTCGCCAAAATATCCATTTGTCTACCGGCATCATTAACATAATATTCTCTATGCACGGTATACCCGGCTGCCGCTAACAAATTAGCCAGTGCTGAGCCATAAGCCGCACCACGGCCATGCCCCACATGTAAAGGCCCGGTAGGATTGGCCGAAACAAATTCAACTTGTACGTTTTTGCCTGCACCGATTTGGCTTAAACCGTAACATCCTTGCTCAGTTAAAATGCGCGCAATCACTTTATGCTGAGCTAACGCATCGATAAAGAAATTAATAAAACCAGGCCCTGCGAGTTCAACTTTAATAACAGCAGAGTCACCAGGCAATGCTGCGACTAATTGCTCAGCTAATTGTCTAGGTGGCATTTTCGCTGACTTAGCCAATGCTAGTGCTAAATTGCTCGCATAATCGCCGTGCTTATCATCGCGGCTACGTTCTATGATGATTTGAGGTTGAAGAGAAGAATCGATAACGCCAGTGCTTTTTAACGTATTAACAGCGTGTTGTAAGAGTTCCGTGAGTTTATGTTTCATCTTGTTCCTTGCGAGTCTGAAACCCCTGCTACTATCCATAGCCGGATGAGGTCAGGTGTGGATTGCCGTATTGCTTAACTATGGTTCAATAGCAGCATTATCCATCAAAATCACGTTGGTATCCATTCCATGCGTGTAGATTGTCTAGCGATAGATTATAAAGACAAACCTGATATTTCATAACAGCGGTAACTGTCCAGCAATTTTCAACATAACGCTATATAAGTCGGCGATAGACTTGGAACTTATCATAAGGTGCTGTATAACGGCGCTTTTATAAAACGCTACAGCCACGCTGTTCATCTAGCTGGTTTCCCTCTTTCCAATAATCCATCTTAATATTTTTTACCACGCCTCATGGACACTATCAGCATTCGCGGTGCGAGAACGCATAATCTAAAAAACATTAATCTGGACTTACCCAGAGATAAACTCATTGTCATTACTGGCTTATCAGGTTCGGGTAAGTCATCGTTGGCGTTTGATACGATTTATGCCGAAGGACAACGGCGTTATGTCGAATCGTTGTCAGCGTATGCACGACAGTTTTTATCGATGATGGAAAAGCCCGATGTCGATCATATCGAAGGCTTATCACCAGCGATTTCGATAGAACAAAAATCGACTTCGCATAATCCGCGTTCGACCGTCGGCACGATTACCGAAATTTATGATTATTTGCGCTTGCTGTATGCACGGGTTGGCGTACCGCATTGTCCTGAGCATCATGTCTCGTTGGAAGCACAAACGATTAGCCAAATGGTTGATCAATTATTAGCGCAACCGCTGGAGCAACGTTGGATGCTGTTAGCGCCGGTCATTAAACAGCGTAAAGGCGAATATCAACAACTCTTGCAAGACTTACAAGCGCAAGGCTTTATCCGCGCGCGTATCGACGGCCAAGTTTACGACCTGGATGACGCGCCTAAATTGGATAGTAAAAAAAAGCATACCATTGAAGCCATTATCGACCGGTTTAAAATTCGTCCTGATTTAAGCG
>CAWUNX010000143.1:0-8909 GCA_963923905.1 uncultured Methylocucumis sp. | reverse complement strand
TAGCGTCGTCGTCCATCCAGGCGACCAATCATAGCCTAGAGACACTCGCATATCGCCCAAAAATATACGGTTAAAACCAGCAAAAATACTATAAAACAAAATCAGATATGACCAAGTCGTACTGGCCAAGCACTCCAAATACAATAGCCACATCCCACGCGCCGACCAATTAAACAAGGCGTTAAAATAACGCAGCAACACTTCCGCACCGCCTTGCGCCCAGCGTACCCGTTGCCGCCATAAACCGCTCAAGGTTTCAGGCATTAATACCCAACACAAGGCACGCGGCTCAAAATAAATAGTCCAACCGGCTAACTGTAATTTCCAACTAATATCAATATCTTCGGTAACCATATCGTTACTCCAATAGCCTACATCGTGTAATGCAGACTTACGGAATGCCGCAATAACGCCGGATACGGTAAAAACGCGGCCATAAGAACGTTGTGCGCGTTTAATCATGCCGATAATAGCGGAAAACTCACCCACTTGAAGACGCCCTAATAACGTAGAACGGTTGCGGATTCTAGGATTACCCGTTACCGCACCGACGCGTGGATTATTAATAAAATGCCTAACCATCCAGCCTATAGCACAAGGCTCTAATAACGCATCGCCATCTATACAAACTAAGTACTCGCTATTGGCTAATAATGCCCCGATGCGTAACCCCATCGCTTTGCCTTGATTCGTATGTAAATTAACCACTCTTAGCATAGGATATTGCTCAGTGAGTTCATTCAGAATCGCTAAAGTATTATCTTTACTCCCATCGTTAATCGCGATAATTTCAAAATGCGGATAATCTTGCTCAGCCAAAACCGCAATGGTTTCACGTATATTTTCCGACTCGTTATAACAAGGCACTAAAATAGACACCAACGGCTGCTCTAACAACGCTAGCGTATGCTCAGCATGATGAGGCTGTTTAAACTCAAAACGGAAATAAAAAATTAACGCACCCAACATCCAAATATAAGCCATGAACAACGGGTACGCGTAAATAAACTCGTCAATAGAACTCGCCGAATTTAAGCAGAAACGCGCTACCTCTTGAATGAACTGGATAAGCTCAGGCCAAACTCGTGTCAAGGGTTCGATTACAGTACCTATCGCGTTGCTCAACGCTAGCAACCCATCATTTACTCCGTTCATTCAGAACTATCCGAGGTGGAAAAATGCTGCTGTAAATCCTGTAGCTTTGGCTGATTTTCAAACACATTATCTGGATAAAAACCTAAATGTTTAACGCCTAACTTTTTTAACAATTCGACTTGCCCATTAAAAACCGGCATCGCGATTTTTTGCTTAGTTCGCCAATCCACGGCTTGTAGCTCAAACAACACCTTGTTTAAACTACCCGGAGTACGTTTTACCGCTTGAACTAACTGAGTCAACCAAGCTTGGGGTTGCTCAGCCTCCTCCATAAACGGCATCGCTTCAATCGCGACATAATCATAATGCGCTAAAAACGCTTTCAGCGATTGTGCATACCATTCTTCACTATACGGTTTTAAGATAGGCCCAGCATAAATATTCCGCGCTGTTTTAATATAAGGCCGATAGCGCTGAACCTCTTTAGCCAACTCATTGGTAAATTGGCTGAGGAATTCGGTTTTACGTTCAGCCCACGCCATGCGCATAGCAGGCGTAGCATGTAACTCGTTAAATGCCGATGGCAAGCCCCAAACTTGATGGGTATAAGCCAGCGCGGTTGGCGAAACATCTTCATAATCTGACAAAATACCATCATCATGAAAGAGTACACCATCAAAGTTACAGTATTTCGCTAAATCCTGATAAATATCGGTAATAAACTGCTTAGCGTCTTGATTAAATGGCGATAACCGCGTGTAGATATGACTAGATTTTTGCGCTTTACCGTCGCGCCACTCTTGCACATACCACGCATCTGGTAAATGATTTTGATAGGCTAATATAGGCAGCCACGCATACACCTTAACTCTAGCTACCTGTTTTAACTGCCAAGCCGCACGATTAAACAAATCTTGCTTCACTGGCAGGTGGCGATTGGGAAAATATAACGCATCGGCATTACCATCCCCATCTGGGTCTGCATACGCTTGTAAAAACACCGTGTTAATGCGCATATTCTTAATGCGCTGAATCGCATTGTCTAAGTTCAATTCGGTTTGTTTGTAATCAGTATCATACAAATAATCCAAATCTAAATGCGCAACGCGCAACGGAATATGCTGACGCATCGAAGTCACTAAACGCGCAAACTGTTTTTGGTCAGGATTATCGACCATCATTAAACGACGCAGTGCGGCTAAATCAACCAAGGTGTTATCGCCATCGACTAACCCCATCGTAATCGGCATACCAGACGCTTTCGCTGCGTCAATAGCAAAACTATTGTACTCACCATAAGGCCATACCATGACTCTAGGCTTTATACCAACTTGCTTTACTAAAAAATCAGCACTGTGTTGAAGCGCCTTCGTTATTCTTGCCAAATAATCAGCATCGTTTTCATAACTACTCGCTTCAGGCAAGTATGATCGAGTCACAACGGCGGCTTGAGTATTGCCCTGAGGATTAGCCAAAATACCGCGATGTAAATCGTAACTATGTGAAGCAATCTCAACTAAGCCAGACTGTTGCATCAGTTTTAACTGCTCAACGGTCAATAGCGGTTGCGTAACATCGCTAGGCTTGCCTCTCTCCTCTAACCAACTACCTACGACGGAAACCGTTGCTGGATACTGATATTTCTTAAGTAATGGAAAAACCTGCTGATAAAAACTTAAATACCCATCATCAAATGTCAATAATACGGCTTGTTTCGGCAAGGCCTTAGTACCGGCAGCAGCATCGATAAGCTGTTGCATGCTAATAACCGAATAATGATGTTGTTGTAACCAGCGCAAATGTTGCTCAAAATGCTTAACACTGACATCCGTGTCTTGCTTGACATGATCGTCGGACTCGACAATATCATGATAATTAAGTACTAAAAACCTGGCATCGGCAGCGTGTGCCGATAAAAAGGGAATAAAACAAACTAAGCTTAAGATGAAACAACGAATACCTAAACAAAAATAAACAAATAGCGATTGGCAATAGCGCGGCATGGCAAAATTAATGAATTTTCAAAGCCGAGTATTGTAACAAAAAGCAGGCATAAGGTTTTAATTTGCCAGCAAGTCCAAAAAGCAAGAGACGTAAATTCAAGTTTAACAGGTAAAAGCATTAGCTTAGCTGAGTTTCAGGGCAACAAGGGAAGTAAGGTGATTATTGCGCAGCGTTGATTTCAACAGTCTGCCTATCATACGCCGTGTAAAGTCAGTTGACGACAGATGGAGTTTAATCGGTTTAGCGTATGATGTTAGTTATAAGCGAGGAAACAGCCTAACACCCACGAGACGACGTAAGACCTGGCAAGCTTCAAAAACTTGCAAGGTCTTTGATTTAGGCAATGACACAGGGAGCGTGTTATTTATAGCTAAATGCGGCTACTATACACTTAAGATGGGACAAGGCGTTAAAGCCCTGGTGTCGGCAGCAGGGATGCTGCCGCAAGCCTACAGGGATGTATTTACAGCGTCCTGCGTTCTGAATGACCTGTCCTGTCTTAAGTTGGTAACACTTTTTAGTCAAGGTGTTTTACAGCAATTATTGCTTTTCAGCCTCTTGAGCTGGCTTTTTTTCGTTTTTAGTAGCAGTATCGATAATAGCTGCGGCATTGGGTTCTTTTTGATATTTCTGTTTGCGCAATTTGTCTTCGTATTCTTGCAAAAGCGTTTCAAATTCAACGGAACTAATTTGCGTGAAAGGCTCAGAACCAGTTAAGGTTTCGATAAAACCTCTACCTTGGCAAGCTTGTAAACCCTTCATCACCTGCTCTGCACCTTCGTACATCTTTACGTTTTTGCTTTCACACGCTTGAAGCTCATTAGCCGTGACTTGCTGAGTGTTTTGTAAACCGGCATGTTCTGCGGCTAGTTCGCCTTTGGCTTTGTTTAACGCATTGTATTTGTCTATCACTTCATGCAGCTTAGCCATCGTCGCGTCTAGCCGCTTATGCACTTCATCATTACTGGCCTTTTGCGCCGCTAAGTCTTCCGTTAATTTTTGCTCAACGGCCACTGCTGCATCTTTCTGTTTAACAGCTTCAGCTTTAGCCGCTTCTAAATCAGTCACTAGCTTGGCATTTTCTGTTTTTAAGCGGTCACGTTCGGTCGTGATTTCATTCACCATTAGCTGCAATTTTTTTACTGCTTTGGCACTCGCGCTGTCTTTTTCTTTAGGTGCTGCGTAGCTTGACGGTAGCGCGCCTAAACACGCTATGGCCAGACTTAATTGTAAACACACTATTAAGGCATTTTGTTTCATTAGAATCTCGTATTCACATCTAACTGCAAAATATCGTTACTATATTTAGGCCCTGAGATAACATCAGTCGATAACCACCGCCCGGTTGCCCAAACATTTTTCATTAAGCCGTAGTTACCGCCGACAACCCAACCTTTAGCATTCGTGCCACCTAAGTGAAAATCCGAGTCACTAAATGCATCTAACACAGAATCACGCTCAACGTATTTATATAACGCAAAGACGTTCCATTGCCCGGTGTATTCAACTTTTGGCCAACCAAAATCCATGCGCACTTGCCAGGCATTGGTTTCATCATTCAAATCCGTCACAGGGGTTCCAGCCAAGGCATTCGTACGCTCTCTGACTCGGTTAATGTCATACCCTATATTTTTCGCAAAGTCGCCAGCAATAATTAAATGATAGGGAGCGAATTTTGCCAAATCGTAAGCTAGCGCAAGGTTAATAATATTAAAGTCTGAGGCTAAACCATAAAGGCCAGGTAATGCACCAGATACTGAAGAGCTATTTTCATTACAAATAGGCGCCATCGTGTTACCGAATTGGACAAATTGCGGCACTGACAAGTCATTTAACGCGTAATTAGTACTGCAAATCGGGTTAGCTCTGCTATTAGGAACAGCTTCTACATTTTCATAATCAAAATAAGCCAACGCCATTTTAAACACGTCATGGTTGTCAAACCCCCAATCGACACCTAATTGTGAGCCGAATAACCATTTATCATTAGCGGTTAACTGCGATTCTTGCAAAGGAAACGCGCCTAAAGTAAAGAACGCACTATGTCGATTATCTTCTTCAGGATGAGTAGGGTGCGAGCTGGTTAAGCGATGTCTTATCGTACCCACCAACCCTTCAAACGATAAATCCGTATCCCACACCAATTCACTACCACCAGTAAACTCACCACCACCGACATACCAAGGATTTGCTACACGACCACCTGACAATGTCAACCATTTAAAACCTTGCGCATCGACGGCATCGTATCTAAGAAACGCTCTATCAACATTAAACGCATATTGCGCACCGGTATTGCCTAACGTTTGGTTAGTCGACACCGGGTCAGGAATGTTACTCGTCGCCAAACGCACACCCGCATTTAAGCCTTCCGTGATTTTAGCATCTATCGCTAAACGTAAGCGTTCACGCAACCTATGTCTATCTTGCTTAGTGTTGATATACGCATTATTTCTGGCGGCCGTTTCGCCACCTGCGGTATTAATTGCCTGATAATTACGGTAATAAGTTTCCGAGCCACTATTAGCAATATTATCGCTCGCCATAAATTCATTTTGCGAACGTAAGCGTAAATCGCCCGAAAGTTTAATACGGCTTATCCATTCAGGTAATGCATCAGGTACACCCCATTTTTTGCTTTTTGCCTCTTGTACGACGTCTTTAACCACGTCGGCTTTCAATTCTTTGCGTACTTGCTCGCGAATTTCATCTTTAACAAACTCTGGCACATAGGGTACGCGTACTTCACCGGGTTCTAATGGCTCATCATGGCCTGGCGCAGTCGCCAGCTGCTGCGCTTGCGCTTCGGCATCCGCTTCCGCTCTTTTTATCATTTCTTCAGCGGCTTGTTGGGTTAAAATGCCTTGCTTGACTAATTCTTTAATCAAATTAGTCGTAGTATTACGCAACTTTAGCAATTCTTCTTTTTCACCGGCATGAGCCATGCCGACCAAGCCGCATAGCGTCAAGGCCAACAATTGCTGTTTTTTATCCATTTTCCACCTGAATTAATTTAAAGTCTTGAGGTAATTTTTAATCGAATAGGTTGTTCCATACCGGGCGGTAACGGCTCGCTGACTTTTTTGTATTTGCTGAGCAAACGACTGATTAAATCGTCAATCTCTGCATCGTTACTGCCGCGCGTCAGTTCATAGCGACTGATTGAGCCATCGGCATCTACCCAGAGTTTGACGATTGCAGTGTAGCCTTTGCGGCGTAGCTCTTCTTTGTCCGATAAGATGTCGAGTAAGTCGTTTTTAATTAAGCCGCCGTACCAGGCATACGGGTCGCCACCACCGCCACCACCTAATAAGCCGCGTCCGCCTTTTCTGGCAGCCAGGCCAAAGCCGTCTGAACCGGCGCTGCCTTCAGCATCTAGGCCTAAATCGCCCGGTGGCGGTTCGTCAGCGACATCAGGTAGCGGTTCTTCTGGCTCAGGTTCGGGTTGCTCGACTTCGTTTTTCACTTCCGGCTCGGGTGGCTTTTCCACTTTCGGCGGGGGTGGCGGTGGCGGCGGTGGTTTGAGTACCGTGATAGGTTGGATTTTGCGCTCTTTCTTTTCTGGCTTGTCTTCCATGTTGCTTATCATGTGCACAATGGCAAACACGGCGGCCAGTAAGACCACAGCACCTATCAGCGCAGGCAAATAAGAGCGAAAGGTTTTTTTCTTGACCGTCATTACTTAACCAAATTCTGGGTCACGAGGCCGACTTGGGTTATGTCGAGCTTGCCTAATAACGCTAAGACATTGACGATATTGACGTATTGCACCTCCGCATCGCCTTTTATCACCACCGGTAACGCTGGATTGACCGCTTTGTATTGTTGTAGTGTGGATTCGAGTTGTTCCATCGTCACCGGATAGGTGTCGAGAAATATCGTGCCGTCTGCGGTAATGGTAATAGCTTTGGTTTGCGGCTTGGATAAGCTGGGGGTGTCACTGGCTTTGGGCAAGTTGACGGTAATGCCTTGTACCGAGGCCGTGGTCATTAAGATAAAGACCACCAGTAGTACATAGGCTAAATCCAGCATCGGCGTGACGTTGATGTCGTCGTAGGCGGCATTGTCTTCTTGTACTTTCATCGCGTGTTCCTATGTGACCTGGATTAGGTGTGTTGTTCGGCCAGTTTGGCGACAAATTCATCGACAAACACTTGCATATCTGCGGTGACGACTTTTATCCGACTACCTAAGTAGTTGTAACCAAACAATGCTGGAATCGCGACGCCTAAGCCTGCGACAGTCGCGGTTAATGCGGCGGCAATACCGGGGGCAATGGAGTTGACATTGACTTCACCACTCACGGCAATCGCGGCGAAGGTAATCATTACCCCGACCACGGTGCCTAATAGGCCTAAGAACGGGCCACCACTAATCGCGATAGTGAGTAACACCATTTGTGAATTGAGTTTTTGTAGCTCTCTGACCACGACGGCATCCATCGAGGCTTTTACTGCTTGCATCGCACCGGCGCTTAAGGTTTTGTTGCCGTTGCGTAGCCGCTTATTCATTTCGTCAACACCGGTATGATAAATCCGATAAATCGATGAACCGGCATAGCTGTTTTGGTGTTCGGTGAGTGAGAATAACAGCGGCGATTCTTCGAACTGCTCGTCGTCTTCGCCGTCTTCGTGGTTAAGTGATGTCAGGTCTTGCACACCGATTTTGCTAAACGCTTCTTCAAATTTTTTGTTTTGGCTGTGTACGCGGTTAATGACGATAACCTTTACCAGCATCACCATCCAGCTAATCACAAACATCACGCCTAAGATGCCGATGATGACCCAGCCGTCGATGGTGACATTATCGAGCGTAGCCATGAAGTAGGACTCGCCTTCTTCACCTTCGCTATCAGGGGTTAAATCATCACCATAACTGAGTAATGCCGAGCCTACGCCTTGCATTTGTACATCAAATTTAATGGCGTTGGCATCTTTAACGGTTTTGTATACGGTGAATTGGTCTATCATGCCGGTAAAACCGCTAGCGCCGGTTAAATCGGCCCCTAAACTCATCTCGCCAGTCATGTCAGCTAAGTTAACACTGGCTTGTCCGGCGGCAGCGCCATCGATATACAGAGTGACCGTGCCATTGCCTGCAGTCACCGTTAAGTTATGCCAAGTTCCTGGTGCGACGGTAGCTTGCGCAGTTAACACTTGCTTGGCACCGGAAGCATCGGTTATGTCAATGACCGGGGTTTGGTCTTTGAGGCTTAAGGTCACGCCACTGCCGTTGCTCGCGCGCTGGAAGATAACGGCTGATTGTGCTTGGTCGAATTTTAACCAGGTGGATACCGTCCAGCCACTCGCGGCCGCCATCACTAAAGAAGGCGCATTGGGGATTTTTACGCGTTGTTTGCCTTGAAACACTGCGGCCCCGGCAATGAGTCCGCCTTCGCCATAAGTGGCTGTAGTTTCACTGGGATTCGTGGCATTGGCCGTAAGGTCTTTGAAACTGGCCGATTCAAATTGATAGCTTAAGACTTCGCTAACATCATACGTGCCTTTGCTGTCTTGCGCGTCTACTGCTTCGGCATTGCCGTAATACAGCCAAAAATTCGGTTCTGGGGCGCTGGCGAGTTCTTTCGGTAACTTAACCCAAATAAACGCCATTTCGTTTAACGCATCAAATTTTTCGATATAGAATTTTAGCGGTGTTTTTTCATCATCCGCTAACACTCTGAAATCTTTGCCGTTATCGGCCAGTTCTAAAAAATTAGCGAAATTGCCCGTGTGTAATCGCACTAAGGCGAAGGCATCTTCTGGAATTTTTACCCCGTCTTGCTGCAATTTTTTCGCATCGATGCTGAG
>CAWUNX010000142.1:0-8958 GCA_963923905.1 uncultured Methylocucumis sp. | reverse complement strand
CGTGTGGTTGAAATTATTAATGCCACTCAGTAATCATGCCGAACGGTATTGGTATATCGTCGATTCGGCTAATAACCGCGTATTGAAATATAAAAAACCTCTGGTAACCGACACGACCGCTGACAATGTCTATGGTCAAGATAAGTTATTTACCACCGTTGAATGTAATAAAGGCGGAATTTCTAAACGAACCTTATGTTTCCCCTGGTCGGTTGCTGTCGAGACTAATGGCGATGTTTATATTTCTGATAAAAGTAACCAGAGAATTTTGGGTTATGCCAAAGGAAAAACACGGGCTGATACTGTATTGGGTCAACCTAACTTTATTCGTCATGAGCATGATGCTGAAACTAGCCGTAAAACACTCAATGGTCCTTCAGGCCTAGCGCTGGATAATGCAAGCGATGGCGCTAAGCTCTATGTCAGCGATGCCTATAATAATCGCGTGTTGCAATACCAGCCTAGTCAAGACGAAGATACTAAAGAATGGTCGTTTAAACGGTGGCAACCAGCAAGTGGCGTGTTAGGTCAATATCTGTTTAAAACAAGCTACAAAAATGATTTCAATAGTCGCGTCTTTAGTTTTTCTGAATATGATGATTCGGGTTCAATCGCTATTGATACTAGCGTGACACCTAGTCGAGTTTATGTCGCCGATACCGCGAATCATCGGGTGTTAGGCTATAGCAGCATAGCGGCATTTACTTCTAAAGCACCGTCTGATTTAGTCATAGGCCAACCCAATGCTTATAGTCATGAGGCTAATTATGGTGGTTTAAGTGATAAAAGTTTGAATTACCCACGCGCCTTATCCGTTGACAAACAAGGTAACTTATTTGTCGTTGACAATGGTAATAGCCGAGTGCTGGCGTTTAACACACCCTTTACCACGGACACCACAGCGGATGTTGTATTAGGACAAGGTGGTAGTTTTACGACGAATAGTTGTAATCAAAATGGCATCAGTGCTGATAGCTTATGTTATCCAGCGGGCATAACCGTGGACAGCAATGATAGCGTGTATGTAGCGGATTTAAACAACCACCGCGTTTTAAAATACCTAGCGCCATTAACAACCAATGTTGTAGCTGATGCCGTGTATGGCCAAGGCGGCAGCTTCACGTCGAGTCTGTGTAATTTTGATGGTGACCCAGATATTGCCAGTGCAAATAGCTTATGTCATCCCCTTGGTTTAAGCGTCGACGCTCAAGACCGTTTATATGTAGCTGATTGGGCAAATAACCGAGTATTAGCCTTTCCTAAAGATAACACCAGCGCCAGCCATGTGTTCGGACAACCCGATTTAGCTAGCAAAGCGTGTTCTACAACCAGCGCCGATAGTTTGTGTCATCCACGCTCAGTTGCCGTCAACAGCCAAGCCGATGTATTTATCAGCGACCATGCCAATAATCGAGTCTTGAAGTACAACAGCCCGTTGACGACTGATAGACGAGCTGACCAGGTATTTGGTCAAGATGGGCATTTCGACACCGGTAGTTGTCTTGCACCCGTCAGTGCTTCGACCTTATGCGGCCCGGATACAGTAGCCACTGACGGCGATGACAATTTATATGTTATCGATAGTCAAAATAATCGGATTTTGCAATTTTTACATCCGTAATAGCACTAGAAAGCTTATTAGTGTGATGCTAAATAACCAAAAAAAACAATAGGTAACAATATGATTAAGTCTACTAATTTTAATTTCTTGAAAAATGCACAGGCAACGCGCACTTATCCGGCTGGTCAGCTTATTTTTTCAGCGGGTCAAGTAGGTGAGGATATGTACTACATTAAATCAGGTCAGGTCGATATTACGCTAACCGACAAATTAGCTATCACGCTAAATGCAGGCGAAGTGTTTGGAGAAATGGCTATTATCGACTCGCATATTCGGTGTGCATATGCCACGGCAAAAACCGAATGTGAATTGGTCACGATTAATGAAAAAGAGTTTAGCTTCTTAGTTCATCAACACCCTTATTTTGCGTTAAACATTATGAAAATACTCGCCGAACGCTTGCGCAACGACAACATGTTCGGTGCTGTGACGTTAACCTGCGCCGGTATGTCCGTTGCTTAATACTCAGTTTATTAAGACATAGAGTTAAACAGCAAGGTGAAGTTAGGAAATATTTAAGCAACGGTCTCCTCTTCTGTCGCTTAAGCAGGGATGCGCCTTTTCACGCTACCGACTCAATCGGTAGCGTATTTTTTAACACATACTCTCTAGGTCACTATTATGATAAAGAAACTAACAGGCTTAAGCCTATTGCTGCTAGCAGGACTTAGCAATCCTTGTTCAGCACAAATCAATAACCCCATTGTATTTGTCACTCAAGTACCCGTACCCGGTGATTTTTGCGCCCTAACCTCAACGTTTTGTAACCAAGAAGGCGATATAGACAGCACAGGACGCGGTGGCGATTTATGGATACGCTATCCTGATGGCAGCTTAAAAAACTTAACTCAAGCAGCAGGTTATGGGCAAGACGGCTTTCAAAGCGACCAAGCGATAGCCGTGCGTGACCCATCAGTGCATTGGAATGGTAACAAAGTTGTTTTCAGTATGGTGGTCGGCGCGCCCAGCCAACGTTACCAAGTTAAGCGTTTTAACTGGCAGTTATACGAAATTACCGGTTTAGGTAAAAACGAAACGCCTGTTATCAAGAAAGTCGCTAAACAGCCCTTAACCTACAATAACGTAAGCCCAGCGTATGGTACTGACGATAGCATCATTTTTACTTCGGATAGACCGCGCGGTGGTAAAAGCCATTTATACCCACAATTAGACGAGTATGAAGAAGCCCCCACCGTAACTGGAATATGGCGATTAAATCCAACAACAGGCGCGTTAGCAATGGTGACCCATGCGCCATCGGGTGATTTTACGCCGATTGTTGACAGCTTTGGTCGGGTGATTTTTACCCGTTGGGACCATTTACAACAAGACCAGCAAGCGGCTGCGGATAGAGCCGGCGGTGACTACGGTACGTTTAATTATTCCAGTGAAGCGGCTAATGCCACGATATTAAATACGCGCAAAGAAGTATTTCCAGAGCCTATCGCGCGCGATGAAATTTCATTAGCGGGTACTAATTTACATGGCCATGCCTTTAATCAATTTTTCCCTTGGCAGGTAAATGAAGATGGCACTGAGTTAGAAACTGTTAACCACATTGGTAGACACGAGTTAGGTGGTAGCTATGTTGAAGGGGTTTTTACTGACGATCCGAGTTTAACTGCGGTGATTAACAGCCCTAACCAAAACAAAATTGTCAATTTTTTCCAGATTAAACAAGATGCTACCAACCCTGATAACTTCATAGGAATTAACGCACCTGAATTTGGCTCACATGCGTCAGGACAAATTGTTCGGTTAACCCATGTAACACCCGGCCAAAATGCCGATGCTATGCGCATTGATTACCTGACTGACCCATCAACGTTTAGTTTGGTAGGCGATGATGAAACGCCTAGCCCGGAAAATTCTGGGCATTATCGCGACCCCTCAGTATTAACCGATGGCTCATTAATCGCCGCGCATACGTTTGAAACACGGCAAGATAGAAACGAAGGCACGGTTTCTGATGATAACTCAGTGTCATCACCTAAATCACGCTATAGCTTCCGTTTACGCACGTTAAAACAACTGCCTAACGGAACTTGGACAGCCGATCAACCGCTGACCAATGGCATTACGGAAGTTATTAGCTATTACAGCCCTGATACATTAAGACAATACTCGACTGAACTCTGGGAATTACAACCGGTAGAGTTAGTCGCTAAAACTCGACCTAATGCTAGAGTGACCAGCTTAGGCGCGCCAGAACTGCAAATTTTGCAACAAGAAGGCGTAACAGAAGCGAGTTTAAAACAGTATTTGAAGTCTAAAGGCCTAGCCTTGGCGATTATGCGTAATGTCACGCAACGGGATAGTCATGACCAACAACAGCCGTTTAATCTTGCTGTTAAAGGTTCGGGAACACAAACGACAGGTGATTCTGGCAAACTCTATGAAATTGCCCATTTTCAAGCCTTTCAAGCGGATCAAATTCGTGGTTTATACGGCTGCTGCGGCTCAACCACCCCTAAACAAGGCCGACGCGTATTAGGTGTGCCAGTGCATGGCATTACGGCTAACCCACCGTTAGCAGCTGGCGCGCCTAAAGGTAGCGTTAAAATTGCTAATGATGGTTCGGTTGCAATGTTATTACCTACCCAGAGAGCCGTCAGTTGGCAGGTTACTGATGACAAAGGTAAATTTGTGGTACGCGAGCGTAACTGGTTAACACTACAACCCGGTGAAGTTCGCACATGTCCAGCGTGTCATGCACCGAATACCGAAGACCAAGCCGGTCATGCGACAGCAACCAATCCACCCGAAGCCTTGCGGCAATTGTTGGTGTATTTAAAAAGTAATGGCAGCTTGCCATAGTGTTCTACACTCTCTGCTAGCTATCGGCTAGCAGAGAGTTTCTCTTTTATACTCATGCGAATTCATACAAAAGAATTGCCACAACAAGCAGTTTTGCTGAGCATTAAACGACTGCGTCAACGCTCAAACAGGTTTCTGCGCCATAACGACGCAGAAACCCAACCCTTTTATTCAATCAAAAACTCACGCATCATGCCCATGTCTTCATGCTCTAAGTTATGACAGTGGTACATGAACAAGCCTTTAAAGTCTTGAAACGGTTTGATAATGCGTACGGTTTCGCCGGGCATCACTAAAACTGTATCTTTTAACCCGCTTTCAATAAAGCCATCGCGTACGCTGGCATAACCTTCGTCGTCAGGATTATCGATACTACGGCTAATGATTTGGAATTGCTGACCGTGTAGATGAATCGGGTGCGCCATGGACATCATCATGCCCATGCGTCCGTGCCGACCGCCGCCTGAACCATGCCTACGTCCCATGTCCATGCCACCGTGTCCGCCATGTTCGTGGAAAATTTCCATCAGTTGAATGGTGTTAACCGGAATGCGCTCGCTAGGCAGTGGATTATTGTATTCATAAGCATGACCGTTTAGCAGCATCGCCATGTGACCTTCGCTAATCGCGATGGGCCTAGGTTGATTAGGGTTAGCACATTGATTAACAGTTAATGGCGTAAGTGACGCTAATTGTTTAGGCAATTTCGGGCTATCATCTGTTTTTCGCGCAACCTTAAACGTCATGATGGGAAAATCGCTGCCTAACGGTAAACTGGAATGAGCCATCATCATACCCATAGACGGTAAGGCTCCGCTAAAGGCTAAGCTGCGTAATGTCAGTAACGTACCTGGATTGCGGCCACTAAAATCCGCCCAGACATCTAAGCGCTCCCCCGGTGCTAGCATTAAATAAGGCTTAACTTCTGGCGCGGCAAGCAAGCCGCCATCGACGCCCAATACTGTCATCGGCGTACCATCATCCCAGCCTAATTTGTAAATCCGCGCATTCGAGCCATTCATGATTCTAAGTCTATAAGCCCGACTATCCACATCGACCTGATAATCGGCGCGGCCATTGACTAAAATGCGGTCACCATAATTGCCCATCATACTGGCATGCATACCGTGCCCATACGCGAGTTGATTGTCCGCATCGAACGCACGGTCTTGAATAACAATGGGTAATTCATACGCACCAGAAGGCAACTCCAATGCAGCTTCTTCAGCATCGCTAATGCGTATGGCACCCGCTAGCCCATAATAGACTTGCGTGGCAGTCGCTTCATGCGGATGCGGATGATAAATATTCAACCCTGCTCGGTTTAACACTTCAAATTCATAGATTAGGCTTTCACCCGGATCAATTGCATAAGCTGGATGGCCGTCCATTTCCGCTGGCACATGTAAGCCATGCCAATGGGTCACGGAAGCTTCGGGTAAGGCATTTTGTAAATGAATACGGACTTTTTGCCCACGTTGTAGCTGGATAAGAGGGCCTAGATATGAATCAGGCAAGGTGACTAAGGTGTTATCGGGTCCGTGTAACAGCTTGGCTCGGTATTGAAAAACCCCGGTTTGCTGTCCCGTTAAAATAGGCACTGCACCGCGTTCACAGCGTAATTCAAATTCAACATCGGGTTTAAACGTGGGTGAAGCGGTTCGCTTAGGCATTTTTGGCAACATCGCCATGCCTTGCATAGCGCCCACCCAGTTAGGTAAGGCTAATGTCGCGGCAATACCCAGGCCAGTCTGGGTCAGAAAGCGGCGACGGGAATAATTCTTATAATAGTTTGACATTTCCTCTCCTCAGACGTGCGTCTTGTTGTTCCGAGATGCCCCTCGGCAACGCCAACTATATCAGAAAATCCTAATATTCAAACTATTGAATCAATACTTAATTGCTGGCATAACGCGTTTAAATCAACTGAGCATGCCAACTGTTCATAATCGGCTTGTGTTTGATAAGGCAATAGCCCTAAAAATTCTGCGTTTAACCTTGTTTTCAAAACATCTAGGGTTTGCTCAGGACACACCATGTCTGGGTCTACGCTTACCGCTAACCAACCTAAACAAGCAAGCCCTGATTGTTTGATTGCAGATAGGCTTAAACTCGCATGGTTAATACAGCCTAAACGTAGTGCAACAACTAATAATACGGGTAACTGCAATGCCAATGCTAAATCGCTCATCGATTGCTTGGCATTAATAGGCGATAGCCAACCTCCCGCACCTTCGACTAAAACCAAGTCAGCTACGCTTTGTAAGCTTTGGTAACGTTGTTTAATGACGTCGACATCGACTGGATTATGATTCCCGGCAATATCGGGCGATACCGGTAATTCATACGCATAAGGATTAACTAATTCATACGACAGCGCTATCGATGATGCCTGTTGTAGCGCTAACGCATCAGCATTACGCCATTGGTCTTGTTGCCACAAACACCCCGATGCGACCGGCTTCATGCCGACCACACAATAGTTTTGCTGTTGTAACAAGTGCATTAATGTTAATGTCGCCCAGGTTTTACCTGCGTTCGTATCGGTGCCAGTAATAAATAGCCCTGATTTCATGCGCTGGCCTGTAAGGTAATGATTTCAAACGTTGCCGTAATCGTAGACGCCTGGGTTAAGCGCAAATAAGCGTTTTCTAAGGCGTGTAATTGAGCGCGTGTCGTTAAGCCTTTTTTGCTTGCACCGACAATTTTATTCGCGCCTATGGTTTTTAGCGCCTGCATTAGCTCAAACACCGATGCATAATCTTGCTCATATCGCTGGCACTGAATGTTTATCGTGTTAAACCCGGCCTGCTTAAGCAGGCTGGCAAGTTGTTCTTGGTTATAAAAATCGTTGACATGTTGGTAAGTATCCAAACTTGCCCAAGCTGTTTTTAATTCGATTAACGAGTGGGCGCCGAATGTAGTAAACATTAATTGACCGTTGTGGGTTAGTACCCGTCGTAAGTCTTTTAAACTATGAGCTAACTGCTGGCTCCATTGCAGCGCTAAATTCGCGCACAATAAATCGATGCTATGACTAGCAAACGGTAGCGCATCCATATCAACACAAGCATAGTGCAGAGTGTTTAGCATTCTCAATTTATGCTGTGTAGTTAGCAACATAGGCCTAGCAAGATCGGTAACAATAAAGCAGTGCGTGTTCATAACCGGTGCTAAGGCTTCGGTTAAAAAACCCGTACCACAACCTAACTCTACAACCGTTTGCGCAGATGTTTGCTCAAGCACAGGTTTTATCAAGCCAGCGAGTTGAATGGCACTGGTCTGTTGTAATTGCGCAGCTTGATCGTAGCGAGTCGCAGCCTGAGCAAACGCGTGTTTTATCTGCTGTTTAATTATGTTATTCGTGGCGAGCATTAAAAAAATCATGAATCAGTGCCATACATTCAGCACTGTCGGATAAAAAAGGCGCATGGGCGGCGCTGTTTAAGCAATTAACCCGTATTTGAGGATTTAACTCGGCTAACGCAGTTGCTAAGACTCTAGGCACTAAAGCGTCTTTAGCACCTAATAATGCCATGACAGGCTGATTCAGTTCAGCTAACACAGACCTTAAATCGGTGCCAGTTAATAACGCTAAACCCGCCTGCAAAGTTGCCTCGCTAGGCGTAGGCCGCTTAGATAACGCGACTTTAAGCTGTTTTAACACCGGCTTATAAGCAGTCATACCTTGCACTTGTAAGCTTAAAAAGCGTAATAACGTAGCCGACGTATCTTGTAATAACTGCTCAGCAAATTGCTGTAACACCTCTACCCTCATCCCTGGCCAATCGGCCCGTTTAACAAAACACGGATTACCTGCGATAAGCACTAAGCGCTTAACTCGCTCAGGATGACGGTCGGCTATACTCAACGCAAGCGTCGCACCTAATGACCAGCCCAACCAATAACTAGGCTGATTCGGTAATGCCGCTGTAATCGCATCGCCTACTGACGCTAAACTATAAGGCGTTACTGTGTCACTCAAGCCATGCCCAGGTAAATCAACGAGATAGACTTGATAGTGCTTAGCCAATCCTTCGGCAAACTCATACCAAATAGCGCTATGCATAGACCAACCATGCAGCATCACTAGCGGTTCACCCGCGCCTAACCGTTCAATATGCAACTTAGTCATGGATACAATGATGGGCTAAGCGGGCTAATAAATAATCAATATCGGCTTTATCGTGCTCTGCCGACAACGTAACGCGTAACCGCGCGCTGCCTTTAGGCACGGTTGGCGGTCTAATTGCCGTAACCCATAAGCCATCAGCCAATAACCCTTGGCTAATAGCGAGCGCTTTGCCGCTATCGCCAATAATAACTGGATGAATTGCCGATACCGATGGCAAGGTTTCAAGACCTAAACGTTTGGTGCCTTCGCCAAAATACACGCTAAGCTCGGCAAGTTTATCTCTACGCCAAGCCTCATCATGCAACAGCGTTAAGCTCGCTAAACATGCGTAGGCCAGCGCAGGCGGCAAGGCGAAACAGCAGCTGAGCTCCAGGGTCTTGAGGTC
>CAWUNX010000141.1:0-8980 GCA_963923905.1 uncultured Methylocucumis sp. | reverse complement strand
GATTATGTATTATCGCTCATTTCTTGGTATTGGCGTTGATGGAAATAGCCTTAATGAAACGTTGGAAAAACTAAGCGTGCATGGCGAAGCCGTTGAAGTGTTATTTACCTCCTTTATTATGCAATAACCCATGAGCGATTTACTCTCACAAGAAGAAATTAACGCCTTACTTTATGGCGTTGATGCAGGCAATATAGAGACTGAAGCTGATGATGGTTCAGATAAGAGCATTGTTCGCGAGTATAACTTCGGCAGTCAAGAACGTATTATCCGTGGACGAATGCCGACCATGGAAATGGTTAACGAGCGTTTTACCCGGTTATTACGCATTTCATTGTTTTTGTTTTTAAGACGCTCGTCTGAAGTATTTATTACCGGTATCCAGGTTAAAAAATTTTCTGAATATATCTTAGGGCTGCATGTACCGACTAACTTAAACATTATCCGTGTACCGCCTTTACGCGGACGTGCTTTAGTGGTGATGGAATCACCGCTAGTTTTTACGTTGGTCGATAATTACTTTGGCGGTGGAGGGCAATTTCATCCTAAAACCGATGGCCGCGAGTATACCGCAACGGAAATGCGCGTCATACGTTTGGTGTTAGACTTAATTTTTAAAGATTTAAAAGAGGCCTGGCGGCCTGTTATGGAATTGTCGTTTGAATATGTCGGTTCGGAAATTAACCCTCAGTTTGCCAACATCGTCAGCCCAGCTGAAATCGTTGTTGTCTCGTCTTTACATGTTGAATTAGAAGGCGGTGGTGGTGATATTAATATCGCTATGCCGTATTCGATGCTAGAGCCTATTAGGGAATTATTAGTCGCCATTAGTAGCGATGCTGGCGATACGGATGGCGGTTGGCAAATGCAGTTACGTGCTGAGTTATTACGCGTCGAAATGGCGTGTAACAGTATTTTGCTGGAAAAGCAGATGACCTTAAGAGAGGTCGTGCGTCTAAAAAAAGGTGATGTGATACCGGTGGAAATGCCTAAAACGGTGAAGTTTAATGTTGCGGGCATTCCGGTTTATGAAGCAAAAGTTGGCATTTCACATGGTAATTATGCTGTTGAAATTGTTGATAAAGTGAAGATTTAATTGTTAAGGAGTTTGGTATGAGCGAGGATAATCCCGATATGGAAACTGCGCAGTTTGAGGAGTTTGAACGGTCTGCCTATGAAGAGCCTCATGATATTGCTGCCGATGAAATTAATATGGATGTGATTTTAGATGTGCCGGTGACGATTGCGATGGAAATAGGCAGGGCGCAAATTAATATCAGGAATTTATTGCAGTTAAACCAAGGCTCGGTCGTCGAGTTAGACCGCTTCGCAGGTGAACCCTTGGATGTATTAGTTAACGGCACGTTAATCGCGCATGGTGAAGTGGTGGTGGTTAACGATAAATTTGGTATACGCTTAACCGAAGTGATTAGTCCTTCTGAACGGGTACGCAGGCTTGCCTAATGTTTTGGCTTAGAGCAGGGCTGTGCAGTGGCGTGCTAACTATTCCGTTAATCGGTTGGGCTGAATCTACGTCTGCTGCGAGGGTGGCGGCTTACGATGTCGGTTCATGGCTATTCGGTTTAGTTGTTGTTCTAGCGTTGTTTTTAGCTTTAGCATGGTTATTTAAGCAAGTATCCGGTGGTCAAACTTTATCTCAAGGTAAGCTTAAGGTGATTGCTGTGCTACCGTTGGGGCTACGTGAGAAAGTGTTGTTATTACAAGTAGGACGCAAGCAATTAGTGCTAGGCGTAACGCCTGGGCGTATCGAAACCTTGCATGTTTTAGAGGGCGATGATTGTGTAGCGTCTGAACCGGCAAGGCGGTCGGTGGTTGCTCCGCGTTTTGCTGATAAGTTAAATCAGGCGTTAAAAGCTAAAGCAGATGTTAAATCCAAGCCTTAACCATTATCTAAAGCTCGCTTGCTTAGCGCTGCCATTTCTGGTGTGGCTACCCGACGTGGTCGCCGCCCAACCTGGGGTTAGCGCGGTTACCGTAACAACAGGCCCGCAAGGCGTACAAGATTATACCGTCAGCATACAAATCGTCGCGTTAATGACGTTAATTACGTTGTTGCCGTCTATGTTGTTGTCGATGACGGCGTTTACCCGAATTATGATTGTGTTAAGCCTGTTGAGACAAGCATTAGGTACAGGGCAAACGCCGAGTAATCAGATTCTGTTGGGTTTGTCGTTGTTTTTGACCATTTTTATTATGGCGCCGGTGTTTGATAAGGTGAATACTGACGCGTTGCAACCGTATTTAGCCGAGAAAATGGACGCAGCGACGGCATTAAAAACCGCATCTGAGCCGTTTCGCCTGTTTATGTTGAAGCAAACGCGGGAAGCGGATTTAGAAATGTTTTTACGCGTCTCAGGTAAAGCCGAATTACATACGCCTGATGATGTGCCGTTTTCGTTATTATTACCGGCGTATGTGACTAGCGAGTTGAAAACAGCGTTTCAAATTGGTTTTTTAATTTTCTTGCCTTTCTTAATCATAGACTTAGTGGTTTCTAGCGTACTGATGTCTATGGGTATGATGATGTTATCGCCTATGGTCGTGTCATTGCCTTTTAAGCTGATGTTGTTTGTTTTAGCGGATGGCTGGTCATTGATTCTGGAAATGTTGGCCGCTAGCTTTTATGTGATGTGAGGCTTTATGACGCCGGAAGTAATTTATCGAGTCAGCCAAGATGCGATGTTGATTGCGGCGAAAGTGACAGCACCGTTGCTTATCCCTTCTTTAGTTGTAGGCTTGCTTATTGCGATGTTTCAAGCTGCGACGCAAATCAATGAAACCACATTGACTTTTGTGCCTAAACTCATTGTGATTGGGTTAGTGTTAGTCATTATGGGTCCTGCCATGTTGCAAATGTTTTTGGATTATTTCCAGCATTTGATTAAAGAAATTCCTGTCTTAATCGGTTAACGTGTTGACGATTACAGAAACGGAATTGTTTACCTGGGTGGCTGCGTTTATTTGGCCACTGATTCGGATAAGTTCCTTGCTATTGACGATGCCGTTGGTGAGTATGCGCGCGGTGCCTGCGACGGTGCGTATTGTCATCGCCATTATTTTGACATTGTTTATGATGCCACTTTTACCGCCTATGGCTAGCGTTGATATGTTTAGCTATACCGGTTTAGTGATTGCGTTACAGCAACTGTTGATTGGTATTGTGATTGGCTTTATTTTGCAAGTTGTGTTTGCTGCCGTGGTCTTCGCTGGGCAAGGTGTCGCTTTAAGCATGGGCTTAGGCTTTGCTGTGTTAGTCGATCCGAGTAACGGCGAACAAGTACCGGTAGTGCCACAATTTTATGTTATGGTCACAACATTGGTATTTTTAGGCGTAGATGGGCATTTAGTGGTATTAAAAATGCTTTTAGATAGTTTTGTGAGCTTGCCCATCGCAAAAGTCGGTTTTGGTCTTGATGATATATGGATTATCGCCGCGTGGACTAGCCGGTTATTTGCAGCCGGTCTGTTGTTAGCGATGCCGTTAGTGGTGAGTTTGTTACTGGTTAATATCGCATTTGGTGTGGCTTCTAGGGCAGCTCCACAGCTTAACGTGTTTTCTATTGGCTTTCCGGTATCGTTATTTTTGGGTATTTTGTTGATTTGGCTGAGCTTGCCTTCAATTTTGGACGAGTTTCCTGGGCTATTAGTGGAGGCTTATGATTTCATCGAAAAACTATTACAGCTGTAATGGCTGACGATTCTGACCAAGAAAAAACTGAAGAGCCTACGAGTAAGCGCTTAGAAGATGCGCAAAAGCAAGGGCAGGTGGCGCGTTCACGTGAGTTGAATACATTTGCGATGTTACTTGCAAGTACTCTGATGTTTTTGCTATGGGGCAAAACTATGGGATTGGCGCTTATCAAGTTAATGCAGCGCGAATTTCAATTAAGCCGCGAGACAATTTTTGATGTAGCGTCGGTGTTGGCGCATTTTAAGCAAGTGATGTTTGATGGTTTTATGATTATTGCGCCGTTATTGGCCGTGTTAGTCGTCACGGCAATTCTTGCCCCGCTGGCGTTAGGCGGTTGGGTGTTTAGCTGGGAAGCCATTGCACCTAAATTCGATAAAATGGATCCATTTAAAGGCTTGGCGCGGTTGTTTGCCGTACATGGCTTAATTGAACTCGGTAAGGCGTTATTAAAGTTTTTATTAATCGCCTCCGTTTCTTGGGTGTTGTATAGCCGTTATATTGCAGAATTATCGGGTTTGAATGCAGAGCCGTTAGAGCCAGCATTGACGCATGGCTTAATGATAATTGTCGATTGTTTATTGATTTTGACGGCGTCACTAATCGTCGTGGTGGCTGTCGATGTGCCGTTTCAACTTTGGGAGCATAGCAAAAAGTTGAAAATGAGCTTACAAGAAATCAAGGAAGAAATGAAAGAATCGGAGGGCAGTCCCGAAGTGAAAAGCCGGATTCGGCGTATGCAAATGGAGATTTCACGACGGCGTATGATGGCCGAGGTGCCAAAAGCCGATGTGATTGTCACTAACCCAAGTCATTTCGCCGTGGCGTTAAAATACGACCCAAATTCAGCAGGTGCCCCTGTCTTAGTGGCTAAAGGCGTTGATTTAATTGCCGGTGAAATTCGACGCATAGCGATTGAGTCGGCAGTACCTTTATTGCCAGCGCCGCCGTTGGCACGCGCTTTGTATTACTCTACTGAGTTAAACAAAGAAATTCCTAAAGGCTTGTATCTTGCTGTGGCGCAAGTATTGGCTTATGTCTATCAGCTTAAAGCGGCTCGTACCGAGCATTGGGCTGAGCCAATTCCTCCTAGTGATTTCGATATTCCTGATGAATTCAAACAAAGTGGTTAAGTTATGGACATGACAAAAATAATGTCTGGACTCAAATTTTTGGCTAAAGCGGAGCTAGGCGCGCCGCTGGTCGTGATTTTGATTTTGGCAATGATTATGTTGCCGCTGCCGCCGTTTGTGTTGGATTTTTTGTTTACGTTTAATATCGCATTTTCGTTGATTATTTTATTAGTGGTGGTGTACACGCTAAAGCCGTTGGAATTTGCCGCGTTTCCTAGCGTCATTTTATTGGCGACACTGCTGCGCTTAGCGTTAAACGTCGCTTCTACGCGTATTGTGTTGTTGAATGGGCATAATGGCGGTGATGCCGCAGGGAAAGTCATTGAGGCTTTTGGCGAATTCGTGATTGGCGGTAATTATGCCGTCGGGTTAGTTGTCTTTGCTATTTTGGTCATTATTAACTTTGTCGTGGTCACTAAAGGCGCCGGGCGCGTGGCTGAAGTTGGCGCAAGATTTACCTTGGATGCTATGCCTGGTAAGCAAATGGCGATTGATGCGGACTTAAATGCGGGTTTGATTTCGCAAGATGAAGCGAGAGCGCGTCGTGCGGAAGTCGCGACCGAGGCTGATTTTTATGGTTCTATGGATGGTGCGAGCAAATTCGTCCGTGGCGATGCGGTTGCAGGGATTATTATTCTTTTCGTCAATATGATAGGTGGTTTGGCGATAGGTATGGCACAGCATGATTTAGGTTTTACAGAGGCCAGCGAGATTTATGTGCTGTTAACCATTGGCGATGGCTTAGTGGCGCAAATACCTTCGTTGATTTTATCGGCAGCGTCTGCATTAGTGGTAACTAAAGTCGGCACTAGTAATCAAAATATCGGTCAGCAAGTTAGCACACAACTTTTTGAAAATCCTAAAGTCTTGCTGATTACAGCGGCTTTAATCGGTTTATTAGGATTGATTCCAGGTATGCCTAATCTGGTATTTTTGTTATTGGCAGGTTCGTTGGCTGGACTGGGTTATTGGTTAGATAGGCGCCGCCGTCACAAAGAAGAATCTGTCACAATGAGTGATCTGGCTACATTACCTGAGCCGAGTAAACCCGCCGAACTCGGTTGGGATGATGTCATGCCGGTGGATGTGATAGGCCTTGAGGTCGGTTATCGTTTAATCGCGTTAGTCGATCAAAACCAAGGCGGTCAATTGATGGCGCGTATCAAAGGCGTGCGAAAAAAATTGTCTCAAGAATTAGGTTTTTTAATACCTCCTGTGCATATTCGCGATAATTTAGATTTAAATCCAAACAGTTATCGTATCTCGTTGATGGGAGTCGCGTTAGGTGAGGCGGATATTATGCCTGATTTGGAAATGGCGATTAATCCAGGGCGCGTGTTTGGCACGTTGCAAGGCCGACCGTGTAAAGATCCAGCGTTTGGTTTAGATGCGATTTGGATTGAGCCTATGCAACGTGACCATGCTCAAACCTTAGGTTATACCGTGGTTGACCCAGGAACGGTCATTGCCACGCATTTAAGCCATTTATTACAACAACATGCGTATGAAATTTTAGGCTACGAGGAAACACAAAAGCTGTTGGATAATTTGGCGAAAACCGCGCCTAAGTTGGTTGAAGATTTAGTTCCTAAGGCCGTGCCATTAGGTATTGTTGTTAAGGTGTTGCAGAATTTGTTAATGGAGCGCGTGCCGATTCGCGATATGCGCACGATAGCCGAAACTTTGGCGGAATACGGGATGAAGAGTCAAGATCCCGACATCTTAACTTCAGCGGTACGCGCGGCTTTAGGACGACTAATTGTCCATGAAATCAATGGT
Organism: uncultured Methylocucumis sp.; assembly: GCA_963923905.1. Lineage (GTDB taxonomy): Bacteria > Pseudomonadota > Gammaproteobacteria > Methylococcales > Methylomonadaceae > Methylovulum. Next base: position 2,359 of record CAWUNX010000141.1, on the reverse strand, counting down.
ATAGAGCCAGAAGTGCCTGTGATTACGTTGGATTATGATTTGGAACAGTTGTTGCATAAGTCACTGCAAACGGCAAGCGAAACCGGGGTAGGCATAGAGCCGGGCTTAGCAGAGCAAATGCATCAATCACTGCAAAACAGTGTGCAACGAATTGAATTGGAAGGGCAAACACCAATTTTATTAGTCTCTGCTTATGTTCGGCCTTGGTTAGCTCGATTTGTGCGCCATTCCATTCAAAGCCTCTATGTTTTGGCGTACACCGAGATTCCTGCTGATAGGCAAATCAAAGTGGTGGCAACCGTCGGACGGAGGACGTAACTAAAGGAATCGACACCATGAAAATTAAACGCTTTTTCGGAAAAGACATTCGCCAAGTAATGCGTATGGTGAAAGAAGAATTAGGCCCTGATGCAGTGATTATGTCAAACCGTACTGTTGATGGTGGTGTCGAGATTGTTGCGGCACAGGATTTTGACGCACAAGCATTACAACAATTAACACCCGCTACACCAGAGCAGCCGCCTATACCAGAACCCGAGGTAAAAAAATCAGCCTTAACCGGTTTTGACGCAGCCAAAAAACATTTACATTTACTAAGCAGTCATCGCAAGCCGGGTATGCCGGATAGTAAGCAGGAAAATAAAGCGTTCGCAGAAAAAGTTGCAGAAAAATTAGAGACGTTAACTTATGCGCAAGAACGCTTAAACAAAGCGCAAACAACAGCTAAATCGCATCAAGCGGAGCAGTTTTTAGGTTATGCTGAAAAAGTGCAATTACGCACTAAAGCTGAGAACAGTGGTATGCTTGAACCAACGCGTATTACTAAATTCGAGCCGCCGGTTGTTAAACCTCAAGCAACTCAGGTTAGCCATAAAGCCATTGAGCCATCCGAGAGCTTTTCTGAGCGTTTGCTGCTGGATATGAATAAAGAATTGAAAGAATTACGCCTGGCTTTAGAAGGTAAATTAGGCTCTGCGTGGACAGGGCAGCATAAAACCCCTTCGGCTAAAACAGAGTTATTGAGACGACTAGTCGCAATGGGGATTGCAAAATCCTTAAGCATAAAAATTGCCAATCGTTTGCAAGACGAGCAATCGACTGAACAGGCGTTTAGCAAAGCCAAAGAGATATTGGCAGGGGCTATTCCATTAGCAGAAGATTCGTTATTAGAAACCGGCGGAATAGCAGCCCTAATTGGGCCTACCGGTGCTGGTAAAACCACGACGATAGCTAAGTTAGCAGCTAAATTTATTTTGCGTCACGGACCTAGACAAGTCGCGTTAATTACTACGGATAACTATCGTATTGGCGCCCATGAGCAAATCAATACTTATGGCCGGATTTTAGATGTACCGGTTAGAATTGCAACCAGTCCTAGTGAATTACGCCATGTGATTCATAGCTTTGCTGATAAGCGTTTAATTTTAATTGACACAGCGGGTATGAGTCAGCGGGATTTAAAATTAGCGGAACAGATTAAATTATTAAAACAAAGCGATGTGCCAGTGAAATCGTATTTAGTCATGTCAGCAGCGACTGAATATAAAGCGCTAACCCAGATTATTAATGCTTTTCAGATATTTGCCCCTGAAGCCAGTATTTTGACTAAATTAGACGAAGCCGTCAGTGTAGGCTCTGCGCTTTCTAGCATTATTGAACACCATTTGCCGTTATTTTTTGTTACCGATGGTCAGCAAGTACCCGAAGATATGCATAAACCGTGTGTACGCACGCTGATTGCAAAATGCGTTGCTGAATTGGAGCTAGAAACCGATTATACTGAACAGGTTAACGATAATCTTTGGATGGCTCAAGGCTATGCATAATCAAATCGACCAGGCAGCCGGCTTGCGTAAGTTGAAAAAAAACAAACCGGTTCGTGTTATTGCGATAACCAGTGGCAAAGGCGGCGTGGGTAAAACTAATTTATCCGTTAATTTAGGTATTGCGCTGGCACAAAAAGGTCAACGTGTCGCCTTATTAGATGCTGATATGGGCTTAGCGAATGTCGATATTTTATTGGGTTTATATCCTAAATTTAATTTGTCGCATGTGTTAACGGGTGAAAAAAGCTTAGCTGATATTATGCTGGATGCGCCTGGCGGCTTAAAAATAATACCAGGCGCTTCTGGCATTCAGAAAATGGCCGAATTATCAACGGTAGAGCAAGCGGCGGTTGTCCATGCCTTTAGTGAGATTGATCAAGATTTAGATGTGTTACTGGTCGATACGGCTGCTGGCATTTCGGCGTCAGTGGTTAATTTTGCTAGGGCGTGTCAGGAAATTATTATTGTGGTTTGTGACGAACCAATACCGTTCGGCATGATTACTGAGTGGCATTAATAATTTCAACCACACG
>CAWUNX010000140.1:0-9027 GCA_963923905.1 uncultured Methylocucumis sp. | reverse complement strand
CACCCTTCTTAAATTTTAAGACTGGGGGTTTTAAATTTCGGAAATAGCCTTATGTAGTATTCGGGCAAACCAGCACAAACACCATTGAGCTTTCTGATATTGCTAACGGTAACGGCGGTTTTGTTATCAATGGTGAATGTCTCAACGATACTTTTGGTCACAGCTTTATTGCCGGTGCAGGTGATTTTAATGGCGATGGTTTAAACGATGTTATCGTCGGCGCGGGTACTTATTCTTATAGTAATTACTACACGGGTCGTACTTATGTTGTTTTCGGTAAAACCAGCGGCGATGCCGTTGATTTATCGACTGTTGCAACGGGTAATGGCGGCTTTATGATTGCTGGACAATCGGCTTATGACTTAAGCGGCAGTAGTGTCGCGGCTGCCGGTGATGTCAATGGCGATGGCTTAACCGATATGATTATTGGCGCGTTTGGCAGCAATAATCGAACTGGGCGCAGTTTTGTCGTCTTTGGACAAACCGGCAATACCACCATAGAGTTATCGTCTATCGCTAATGGTAGTGGTGGTTTTGTTATTAACGGCGAAGCAATTATTGATTACAGTGGTTTTAGCGTGTCTAGCGCCGGTGATGTCAATGGCGATGGTTTAGCTGATGTCATTATCGGCGCATTTCAAAGCAGCCCTAACTCCGAGGACAATGCCGGACGCAGTTACGTTGTGTTTGGCAAAACCGATAGCAATGCGATTGATTTAACCAATGTGGCTAATGGCAGCGGCGGTTTTGTGATTAACGGCGAGTATGCCGACGATTATAGTGGTTTTAGCGTGTCTAGCGCTGGCGATATTAATGGTGATGGTTTAGCTGACCTTATCGTCGGAGCACCGGTCAGTAACTTTGCCAGGAGTGACACTAACGGTTTTAGCTATGTTATTTTCGGAAAAACCGACAATACCGCTGTTGAACTTAGCAATGTCTCTAGTGGTAATGGCGGGTTTATCATTATCGGCGAATACGATTACGATCATAGCGGCTATAGCGTGGCTTCTGCCGGTGATATTAACGGCGACGGCTTAGCGGATTTAATCATAGGCGCGCCATTCGCCTACACTGCTTACAGCGCTTATGCGGGAGTCAGCTATGTAGTCTTTGGCAAAACAGACTTATCTGCTATTGAGCTGTCCGCCGTTGCGCTTGGCAACGGTGGTTTTATTATCAATGGGGAATGCAATTACGATTTAAGCGGCTTTAATGTCTCGGCAGCGGGAGATGTTAACGGCGACGGCTTAGCGGATTTACTGATTGGCGCTTATGGTGGTGATCCTAATTCAATTTCTGATGCTGGCCGCAGTTATGTCATTTTTGGCAATACGACAGGCGTCTTTTTTGCCAATGTGATAGATCAATTCGGCGATACGACAAATAACGTATTAACAGGCAGCTCCGTATCGGAAACGTTGATTGCCGACGCCGGTGACGACACCTTAATTGGCAATGGCGGTGCCGATGTCCTCTATGGCGGTGTTGGCGCAGATAATTTTGTATTGAACTCGAATAACTTAGCTGCGTTAAGCACAGGCATAACCGATGCACAATTGGCTAAAATCGATGGCGGGACAGGTATCGATACTATTGCGTTAGCAGGTAGTGGTTTAACGTTTGATTTAACACCGATTAGCAACCAAAGCGCTAGCCACCTCGATACTAGCTCGCGTATTGAAGCCATAGAGCGTATAGACTTAACCGGCACCGGTAGCAATACATTAACACTGGCGGTTAATGATGTCGTCGATATGGCTGGGATGAATAGCTTTAATAACGCCAATGGCTGGTTAGACGGTAGCTACAATTTAGCCGCCGGTGGTGCCAATGGCATCAACCCAGAGCGCCGCCATCAATTAGTGGTAGACGGCGATAATAATGATATTGTGCAACTCACTGACCGAAATAACTGGTCTTATGTCGGCACAGTTAGCCACAATGCCGATACTTATTCGGTATTCAATCATCAAACAAGTGCCGCTCAATTATTAATCAGTGTCAATATCATCGATGCGCCCTCTGATATAAGCCTTAGTCCAAACAACGTTAACGAAAATGTCACCGCTAACACGTCTGTAGGTAGTTTCAATACCACTGACTTAAACCTAAACGACAGCTTTAGCTATAGTTTAGTAAGCGGTGCAGGGGCAACCGATAATGCTTTGTTTACGCTGAGTGGTAACCAATTACTGATTAATAACTCGCCTAACTTTGAAAGTAAAAACAGCTACAGCATCCGTGTACGCACGACCGATCAAGAAGGCTTCAGCTTCGAAAAAGCCTTAACCCTCACGATTAATAATGTCAACGAAACGCCGACGGATATTGCACTTAGCACCAATACAGTAAATGAAAACGTCTCAGCGTTGACTGTTATCGGTAACTTAAGCAGCACTGACCCTGACAGCGGCAATAGTTTTACCTACAGCTTAGTCAGCGGTAGCGGTGCAACCGATAATGCAGCGTTTACGATTAGCGGTAACCAATTACTGCTTAACAACTCGCCCAACTTTGAAAACCAAGCCAGTTACAGCATTCGCATTCGCACCACCGACCAAGGCAGTTTATTCTTCGATAAAGTCTTTACAGTTAACGTTAATAATGTCAACGAAACACCGACCAATATTGCGTTAAGCGCTAACACGGTGAATGAAAATGTTTCAGCGAATACTGTTGTCGGTAACTTAAGCAGCAGCGACCCGGATACTAGCAATACCTTCAGTTATAGTTTGGTGAATGGTTCGGGTGCGACGGATAACAGCGCATTTACGATTAGCGGTAATCAATTATTACTCAATAGCTCGCCTAACTTTGAAAACCAAGCCAGTTATAGCATTCGCATTCGCACCACCGACCAAGGCGGTTTGTTGTTCGATAAAGTCTTTAGCGTTAACGTCAATAATGTTAATGAAACACCAACGGATATTGCACTCAGCGCCAACACGGTCAATGAAAATGTATCAGCGAATACCGTCATTGGCAGCTTAAGCAGCACTGACCCGGATACTGGCAACACCTTCAGTTATAGTTTGGTGAATGGTTCGGGTGCGACGGATAACAGCGCATTTACGATTAGCGGTAATCAATTATTACTCAATAGCTCGCCTAACTTTGAAAACCAAGCCAGTTATAGCATTCGCATTCGCACCACCGACCAAGGCGGTTTGTTGTTCGATAAAGTCTTTAGCGTTAACGTCAATAATGTTAATGAAACACCAACGGATATTGCACTCAGCGCCAACACGGTCAATGAAAATGTATCAGCGAATACCGTCATTGGCAGCTTAAGCAGCACTGACCCGGATACTGGCAACACCTTCAGTTATAGTTTGGTGAATGGTTCGGGTGCTACGGATAACAGCGCATTTAGGATTAGCGGTAATCAATTATTACTCAATAACTCGCCTAATTTTGAAAACCAAGCCAGTTACAGTATTCGCATTCGCAGCACCGACCAAGGCGGTTTATTCTTCGATAAAATCTTTACTGTTAACGTCAATGACTGGAACGAGGCACCTGTTGTTAACCAAGCGCTGAGTTCACAAAACGTCACCCAGTATCAAGCGTTTAGTTTCACCTTACCCAACAACAGTTTTACCGACCCCGATGCTGGCGACCATTTGACGTTAACCGCTACGCTAACCAATGGCTCGCCACTACCTGCCTGGCTGAGCTTCTCAGCACTGACGGGCACGTTTAGCGGTACACCCGGCACTAACGATACCGACCCGTTAACGATAAAAGTGGTTGCCACCGACACCCACGGCCTTCATGCGGAGAACAGTTTTAACTTATCGATAAACCCACAAAGCAATACCCCTCCGATACTTAGCCTAGGCCAACGTAATAACGACGCAGCTTATGCCATAACGGCTTTGAACACCGGCAATATTTTAGTCGCCGGATACAGCCAAACAGCGGCTAGCAGCGATTTTATCTTATTAAGATATACCAACAACGGCCAGTTAGACCCGCAATTTTCAGGAGACGGTAAAACCACGACCAGTTTTAGTGAGCTTGATGATATTAGCCGTGCTTTAGCCGTACAAACTAATGGCAAGATTATCGTCGTTGGTAGCACTGATAATGGTCATGACAGCGATTTTGCGCTTGCTCGTTACCATAGCAATGGTCGGTTGGATACCAGTTTTGGCAATGGCGGTAAAATCACCAGCAGCCTAGGAACAGGCGATGACGATGCTTACGCCGTTAGTGTAGTAGCAGGCGGAAAAATTATCGTCGCCGGAACTAGCGATAACGGTAATAACAGCGATTTTGCCTTAATACGCTATAACACGGATGGCAGCTTAGATACTAGCTTTAGCAATGACGGCAAAATCACCACCGATTTTGGCGCCAGCGAAGACAATGCCAATGCGATGCGGGTACAAACAGACGGCAAAATCTTAGTCAGTGGCACTAGCCACGGACTTGGCGGCATCCGGTTTGCGTTAGCCCGTTACAACAGCGATGGTAGCTTAGACACCAGCTTTAACGACACCGGCAAACTGACCACAAGCTTAGCCCCATTCGATGATAGAGCTTATGCCTTAAGCCTACAAGAAGATGGCAAAATTTTAGTCGCCGGTGAAAGCTGGAATGGCAGTAATAATAATTTTGCCGTTGTGCGTTACTTAAGCAACGGTCAATTAGACGACAGTTTCGCTAATCACGGCAAACTCATCACCGCACTCAACCCCAGCTATGACTCGGCGCGCGCAATGCAACTCCAAAGCGACGGTAAGATTGTAGTCGCGGGCTTTAGCACAGCAGCTAATCATAGCCAAATCCTATTAATACGCTACAACAGCGATGGCAGCTTAGATACCAGTTTTGGTAACAACGGTAAAACCAGTGCCGAGTGGAACGATTTTGATACTTATGGCTATGCGCTAAGCCTACAAACCGACGGCAAAATTTTAGTCGCCGGTACAAGCAATACCGATAATCAAGAACAAATTATCAGCGTTGCCCGTTTTAATACTGACGGTAGCTTAGATCGTTTCTTCACAACACCCAATAGCACTATTCCCGGCGCGTCAGCGATTATCATCAATAGCCATGCCCATGTTTACGATGCCGAACTAGCAGCCCAAGGTCATTATCAAGGTGCATACGTTACATTGATGCGTCATGGCGGTAATAATCCGGACGATCACTTTGTCGGCAGCGGTAAACTGAGTTTCAACGGCAACGCAGTGTTGTTATCCGGTGTTAACATCGGCAATGTCAGCCAAGCCAATGGCGCTTTAACGATAATCTTTAACAACAACGCCACTCAAGACCTCGTTGATGAAACGCTATCCGCCATAGCATATAACAATACCTCGGCAACGCCGCCGGATTCAGTGTCTATAGACTGGCTATTTAGCGACGGTAGCCAAGGTGGCGCGCTGACTAGTCAGGCAAACAGCGTGATTACACTTAATGTTTTGCCTACGCTAAACACGCCCGCATCGCTTGCCTATACCGATACCCCGTTTGTTGACCATTTCGCTAAACTGCATGGCAAATTAAAAGCCACCGGCGTCAATTTAAGTTATGGCATAGACGGCGGCACGGACAACGGCAACGGTACGACTAGCCTTAATACCGATTATGGTAAGTTAACAGTTAACCAAACTACCGGCGCTTACGTCTTTATACCGAAAAAAAATGTCTTAGAAGCGCTAGGCACTGATGTCGTAAACAACGTTACAGTCACCGTGACCAATAACAGCGGCAGCGACAGCAAACAACTCACTATAACCATTACCCAAAACGGCGTGACCGAAACCAACACTGACAACACCTTACTTGGCAGTGCAGCTAACGATGAAATAGCTGGTTTAGCGGGCGATGATATTATCAAAGGTCTGAACGGTAATGACACGCTAAAAGGCGGCAGCGGTCAGGACACGATTAATGGCGGTTTGGGTCAAGATAACTTAACAGGTGGTGTCGGAATAGATAGCTTTATTTTCAGCAATCCGCCGAATAACGACATCATCACGGATTTCACCCATGGGCTTGATATACTCAAACTGGATAGTCAGATTTATACCAAACTAGCTTACACCGGTGTGTTAAAACCCAGTCATTTCGCATTAGATACACCTCACGATAAAAACGACTATTTCATTTACGATACCAACACCGGCGTCTTATCTTATGATGCTGACGGCAGTGGTAAAGGCGCGTCAATCGCCATAGTCACGCTAGGCAGTCAATTGACTTTAAGTGAGAGCGATATTTTTATTATCTAATGTTGGGCTTTTTCAGTTTTTCGTAGGATTGTAAAACTCGACAACATAACCTTCTAACAAGGCATTAGAAATCGGATAGCTTGTGACAGAAATCGGCTTAAACGAAAAAGACTGGCAAAGGCTGGTTAGAACGATAGAACGCGGCCAGTGCGTATTAATGTTAGGCGCTGACATTGCGTCATACATGGACAATACAAAACCTCCGTTAACAACATTATTTGCCCGTACGTTGGCCGAACAACTAGACGGAAAAGCAACTGTCTGCGACTCCGACGATTTGCCCCAGGTTGCGCAAACCTATATCGCCAATCGCATCGGGGACCGCAATGATTTAGAAATTGAAGTTGAAAGCTTTTATGAAGCGTATAGGCAGGATACTACCGAATTGCATCAGTGCTTAGCGCAATTACCATTTAGCTATTGCATTAGCATTACACCAGACGAATTCATGCGCAACGCGTTTTTAAACCAAGGTAAAGCGCCTACAGAAGCCTTTTATCATTTTCGCCAAACTCAGCCATTAACCGTTACGCCCAGCCAACAATCGCCATTGATATACCAGCTTTACGGCTCTCTCAGCGACAGCCGTTCATTAGTGCTGACCGAAACTGACTTGCTGGATTTTCTCGTCAACATCATCGCTGGTAGCCCTGAACTGCCACCGCAACTCAGCACGTTGTTGTGTGATAATAACACCTCGTTTTTGTTTATCGGCTTTGGTTTTCATCGCTGGTATCTACGCATTTTGCTGCACGTGTTTCGCAAACAACTTAACAACAACCCGTTAAAGTCGGTAGCATTAGAAAACACGCATTTTTTCTCCGACCCCGTGCATGAACAAACGGTATTGTTTTACGACCATACCCACGCCATTGAAATTAAACATTGTTCATGGAATGAATTAGCGGAAAACTTATTACGTCGTTATCAAGATAAAACAAACGCCAAGCCTAAAATCACCGAAATTCCGCTACCGAAAGACGCGCCTACCGTATTTTTGTGTCATTGCTCGCAAGACAGCGAAACTGTCGGACAACTCGGGGAAAAGCTGCGTGCGCTAGGCATTAACACTTGGCGCGATAGAGACAATTTAAGAGGCGGCGACGATTGGGATAAACGGATAAAACATCTGATAGACCATGACCAAATCAATTATTTTCTGGTGTTGCAAACGCCGAATATGCTGGCTAAAAGCGAAAGTTATTTTTTCCGCGAAATTAAATTCGCGCTGTATCGGCAAGATCGACAAAAGGAAGACTGCTTATTTATTATCCCGGTATATTTAGCAGGCCTTGGTGACGAAAAATTAGCCGAACTAAAGCGTCTCGACTATCTTGATTTGCGTAACGACAAGGATTTAGCAAAATTGGTGGCGAATATCATTGAAGACCAGCAAAAACGTAAAGCACGGGAGCTAAGCTATGCCGGTCAATAACAACTCCGTATCAAGTCAGACCATGAATTATCGTTATCCCGGTGCTGATTCCTTTCGCGATGACGACACCGACCGGCGTATCTTCTTCGGTAGAGACGCTGAAATCGCAGAAGTGCTTAATCGAGTATTGTCGAATAAACTCTTGGTGATGTACGCCAAATCCGGTTTAGGTAAAACTTCGTTATTACAAGCCGGTTTATTCCCAGAACTCAGGGCGCGTGATTATATACCGATACGCTTACGGTTTAATATTCGTCCTGAAACCAACAGAAGCGACAGCCAAGCCCGTGGCAAACCCTCTGCGTTAAGGTCTAAACCGCAGAGCGCTCCAAGCCAAAATAATCAAATAGCCACCTTTGATTCAGGCATTGTTAAAGACCGATTAAACAAGCATCTACTCCAAGAACTTAAAATAGCCGTTGATAAAACCTGTGCCGAACAAGCTGTTTTATTCACAGAAGGTGAAGGCGAAACTTACTGGGAATATTTTAATACTGCCGTGTTCACTAAAGGCGACCGCTTTCTGACGCCGGTGTTAATCTTGGATCAATTTGAAGAAGTCTTTACGCTGCAAAATGAAAACTACCGCAAACAATTAGGCGAACAGTTACGCGATTTAGTCAGCGGGCAAATGCCGGACTCCGTGCGCGAACGCTTACGCGCGGGTGAAAAGCTAGATTGCCCAACCACACCACCTGCTATTCGAGTATTAATCAGCTTACGCGAAGATGCGGTAGGCGCCTTGCAAGAATTAACGGGCTATTTACCCGGAATCTTAACGCAACGTTTCCGCTTAACCCAGTTAGACGCCGAGCGCGCTCGCAACGCCATTATTAAACCGGCAGGATTAGAATTCGATGACGATATGTTCAAAGCTAAACCGTTTAGCTACCAACCTGAAACGGTCAGCGCGATACTCGATTATTTACAAGACCGCGACCACAACATCGAGCCGTTTCAACTGCAATTATTGTGTCGGCATATTGAAGAACACGTCATCGCACAACAACACGAAGCAGAGCACGCTATCGTAGTCGATTTGGACAACTATTTAGGCGGCATAACAGGCATGGACGACATTATAAAACGGTTTTACCAAACCGCTGTTAACTCGCTACCGGGTTGGTCGGTGCGGCGCAAAGCCCGAACCGTATGCGAAACCGGCTTGATAAATCCCGAAGGCCGCCGCGAAAGTCTAAGTGGCAGAAAAATAAAACTCAGCTTCGGATTGGCAGCCAATGAGTTAGCCAGTTTAGTCGATAAAAAAGTCTTACGCCGTGAAGAGCGCTTAGGCTATTTCCATCAACGCCAATACCAAGAAATGAGCGATAATACATAATC
>CAWUNX010000139.1:0-9071 GCA_963923905.1 uncultured Methylocucumis sp. | reverse complement strand
GCTCTCAAAATCCGTTTGAAACGCTTCGGATGGTTTTTTCAGGGTGAGTAGTTACCCCGAAGTTATGTTACCGATTATTTTTTATAATCTCGTCCAACATCTTATTGCTTCACTGGTTGATTGTACAATGATTCAACGAGGTAAGTGGTTATATAAAATTGCTGGGTAAATGTGTATATACTGCTTATGTCTATTACGCGCAGTAAGTCGGGTCAGATAGGCGGCATGACCTAATAAGCAAAACACTATGAATTATCACCTTTTTATCTATTCTGCAATCCGCTTATGGGCATATTGAGTCTTTTACTATGGACACCTGCTGTTGGGGCTTTTTTACTGGTATTTTTTCCCTCTGATTACCTGCGTAGCATACGCTGGCTAGCCAACGGTTTTGGTTTGTTAAGCCTAGTATTAGCGTGTTATTTACTTTCGTTGTTCAAGCCTGACGATGCTGGTTTGCAATTTAGTGAGTTTTTCCCATTAAATCCTAATTTAGGCAGCGCTTATGCCTTAGGTGTCGATGGTTTGTCTATGCCTATGTTAATGCTGGGTGCGCTGTTAACATCGGTGTCGTTACTGGCGTCTTTTTCGATTAATAGCGCGGTGAAAGGCTATTACTTGTGTATTTTATTGCTGGAGTTTGGCGTTACCGGCGTATTTATGGCGCAAGATTGGGCGTTGTTTTATATTTTTTGGGAAGTCACGCTGATACCGCTGTTCTTTTTAATCGGTCGTTGGGGTGGTAAACGCCGACATGCAGCGAGTTTGAACTTTGTGTTATACACCATGGTTGGCTCGGTGTTTATGTTGCTTTCGCTGTTAGCGGTTAGCCAATACGACTTGCACCATGCGGGTTCGCTGATGACATCGATGCATCAAGCCGCGCAGGACATGCCGCTTTATGAGCAAATCTTAGTATTGGCTGGGTTTATTTTAGGCTTTGGCGTCAAATTGCCGATTTTTCCTATGCACGGCTGGTTGCCGCTCGCGCATGTGGAAGCCCCTGCACAAGTCAGTGTGTTGCTGTCCGGTATTTTATTAAAAATGGGCGCTTATGGCCTGATTCGCGCCGCCGTGATGTTGCCTGAGGCCACGCATATTTTGCAGCCGTTGTTAATTTTTCTGGCCTTATTTGGCATGTTGTACGGCGGTTTATTGGCATGGCGGCAAACGAATTTAAAAGGCATGGTGGCGTATTCGTCGATTAGTCACATGGGGGTTGTGCTATTTGGTATTGCCAGTTTAAACGAAGCCGGATTGAATGGCGCGATTCAGCAAATGACAGCGCATGGTTTAGTCTCAGGTGCGTTATTTTTGTTATTGGGCTTGTTGTATTTACGCTCTCATACTATGTCGATACAAGAATATGGTAATTTGCTGTCGATTATGCCTAGATTCGCTTGTATGATGATTTTAGCGCTGTTTGCGGGTATGGGGCTGCCAGGCTTTGCGGGTTTTATTCCTGAATTTCATACGTTGATTAGTTGTTTACAGACCTGGCCTTGGCTTATTGTGTTCTTTGGCATAGGGATTTTAATTTCCGCCGCTTATTTGTTACGCACGATCACGCGATTATTTACTGGCTCGAATCCTGCCAAACTCGTTGACGCTAACGATTTACAAAGCCATGAATTGCTAGCCTCAGGTGTGTTAATTGCCAGTATTATTCTTTTAGGACTTATGCCTAGTCGTTGGATTGAGCTATCAGCAGGTACGGCAGCGCAGTTTCAACAAACGATTAATCAACGCATTGCACAAAAATAGCTGATATGTCCGATTCCCTTCAATATTCGCAGTATCGCACCCGGTTAAAACATATTTTTCAGCATTTAGACCATGTGTTGCCAGGTCAGGGTCCTATACTGGATTTCGTACACCATAACACCTTACACGGTTATCAAGAGTTACCGTTTGAGGAAGCTTTAGATACGGCGCAAAGCTTAACCGGTGTATCAGGCTATTTGCCGGAACAAAAATTTCGCGAGTTGTTTCAACAGGGGCGTATTAACGAGGCAGATTTAGATGCCGCATTTGCGTTTTATCCTGGCTTACTCGCCGAACACCCTGTATGTCAAGTGTATGAGCGCACGATTTATCGACGTGATGTATATAAGGGAGCGTTATTACAAGAGCTATCGCCATTAAGCTTTAGCGGTTTGCTATGGCAGATTCACCACAACCATGCTTTGCAGCGTATACAAAAAGGTGTGCCTGAGTTTGCGCAAACGTTGTTGTTAGCGGGTGGTAGCGAAGCTGAAGCGGTTAGGCGCTTATGGGATAGCGTACTTATTAAGCTGGAATTAGAAACTGTTGCGTTACATCCAGAGGCATTATTGGATTTAACGGTTGAGCAAGCAGAAGATTGGCTTAATCAAGGCTTAAGTGCCGAGCCGCAAACGAGTTTTCATGCCCACACTCAGCAACAAGCCGAGCAAGAAGTCGAGCGTTTATTTGCCGAATTAGGCAATAGCTTAAGCTTGCGTGGTTTGGTGTTAGCGCTAAGTGGTATTGACATTTTAGACTGTGTAAGGCCACAGCTGATTAAAGTGTGTGCTTCAGCCTTAGATGAAGGCATTGCCCATTGGCATAATCCTGAGCAAGACCTGAGTTTATATAAAGCCTGGCGCACTATGTTAGGCTTTGATGCCAATTTGTTTTTGCATCAACTACCTGATTGGCAAACGATTATTGCGGATTTACCGGAAGAACCGTTAGATGCGATTATCATACAGCTCACTAAAATGGCGTTGCCTGAAGCGCAATGGGAAGGTTATTTACGGCGAATTGCGTTAGAAATTCCTGGCTGGTCGGGTCTTATCAACTGGCGCCAACATCATCCTAAATATAATCCACGCCAAACGGGTGCGATTACCTTAGCGGATTATCTTGCGATTCGTTTAGTGTTAGATCGCTTGTGGTTAAATCAGGCTTGTCATGATTTATGGCAAGTCGATGCCAATATTCAGTCGTTAACGGCGTATTTTCGCAAAAATTTATCCGAATTTTTTGTCCGCAAACATTTATATCAAGGCCGCTTGCCGGAGTATTTAAGCCAAGAAGCACATGCGTTAATTATACGCGCCGGGTCAGAACGCCAAGCCAGGGAGCAGTGGCAACAGTTAGCCGATAAGATATTGACTTGGCAGCTAAGCCCTAATGCGGCGATTACCGAGCCTAGTGTTGAAAATAGCGCTTGGCGGATATTTTTGCTGTGCCAGCACTTGGGGCTTAATGCTAAGCATGTGTTAGCGCTTAATAAAACCGATTGCCAGCAGTTATTGGCGATTCTAAACGAATTTAATAGCAGCGAGCGCAGTAAAGTATGGCTGTATGCTTACGAATTCCATTATCGTGAGCAACTGTTGCAAGGCTTGCGCGCGAATTATGGCTATGGTGCTTGGGCTAAACGCGAAACACGGCCAGAAGCACAACTGATTTTTTGCATGGATGAACGCGAAGAAGCGTTTAGACGGCACTTAGAAGAGCAGTGTCCTGCTTTAGAAACCTTAGGTGCAGCAGGCTTTTTTGGTATTGCGATGGATTATCAGGGCTTAACCGATGCTAAGCCTAGTGCGTTATGTCCTATTGTGGTAACGCCTCAGCATTCTGTGCGTGAGCAGGCTAGACCGGATGCTGAGCCTAAGTTGGCAAGTTTTCTTGATGGTTTTCAACGTTTACAGCAGCTAAATCGGTTATTAAATCATCGCCTTAACACCAATCCTTTAATGGGACTCGTGGCTTTGCCAGTATTTGCGCCTGTGCTATTAATCCATGTGCTAGGTTTGGTGTTTGCGCCTGAATTAAACCGTCGCTTGAATAATGTGTTAAAGCGTTTCATCACGCCAGAACTTGCTACGCATTTACAGTTTACGTTAACCCAAACAGAGTCTGAGCAAAGCAAACCCGGCTTTTCTGAACAAGAGCAAGCCGATAGAGTGGCCGCATTTTTGCGTAATACCGGGTTAACTTACGGCTTTGCCCCGTTAGTGGTGCTATTTGGCCATGGGTCTAGCAGTTTCAATAATCCTCACTCGGCGGCTTATGATTGTGGCGCGTGTAGCGGTAGACATGGCGGCCCTAATGCGCGGGCTTTTGCGGCTATGGCTAATCGTCCTGAAATTCGCGAGTTATTACAACAACGCGGTATTACTATTCCGGTCGATACATGGTTTGTCGGCGCAGAGCATAATACCTGTAACGAAGATATTATTTGGTACGATTTAACCGATATGCCGCCCGCTATGCAGCCAGCATTCAAATCCCTGCAAGACCAATTGGCTCATGCAAGGCATTTATCGGCACATGAGCGCTGCCGACGTCTTGCTTCAGCCCCTAAACAACCTAAGCTTAAAGCGGCGTTAACACATATTCGCCAGCGCAGTATAGATTTTTCTCAAGCACGACCAGAATTAGGTCATGCGACGAATGCCGCCGCAATTATTGGTCGACGTTCGCTATCGCGCGGTTTGTTTTTGGATAGGCGGGTGTTTCTAATTTCTTATGACCCGACGCAAGACCCAGACGGTAAAATTCTCGAAGGCATATTACTTGCCGTGGGTCCGGTCGGTGCAGGCATTAATCTGGAATATTATTTTTCTACGGTTAATAACAGCTATTTTGGTTGTGGAACCAAAGTGCCTTTAAATATTATGGGCTTGGTTGCGGTTATGGAAGGGACTAGCAGTGATTTACGCACCGGCTTGCCGCAACAAATGATAGAGATTCACGAAGCTATGCGCTTACAAGTTATTGTCGAAGCGACGCCGGAAATACTCACGGCGATTTATCAGCGCCAGCCTAGTTTGCGTGAGCTTATCGGTGGTGCTTGGTTGTATTTAACGGCAATACATCCAGAAACGGGGGCGATAAGTTTATTTAATCCCGATAGTGGCTTTGAGCCTTGGCAGTCTGAGCCTGTAGACCTGTCGGTACGGGTGGAATCAACCGCATGTTATCAAGGCCAAGACCAACCCGTACCTCCGCATTTAATTAGGCCAAACTCGCCATATCAATGACAAATCGGTATTTAACATCACTACGCAAGACACGTTCAAACGCGTTATTGACATCTTGCATCGCGATGACTTCAATATCCGAGACGATAGAGTGTTCGGCACAAAAATCTAACATTTCTTGAGTTTCTTTAATGCCGCCGATTAACGAGCCTGCTAGTTGACGGCGTTTAAAGATTAACGCACCAACCGAAGGAGATGGATGCGGATGATCGGGTACGCCGACTAAACAAAGTGTGCCATCGCGTTTTAACAATTGCGTGTAGGCATCTAAATTATGCGGGGCAGCTACAGTGTTTAAAATAAAATCGAAGCTTAGCGCATGCTTTGCCATGTCTTCGGCATTGTTAGAAATCACGACAGCATCAGCACCTAAGCGTTTAGCGTCTTGAGCTTTACTAGGCGTGGTGGTAAACAACACGACTTCTGCGCCTAAAGCATGGGCAAATTTAACCCCCATGTGGCCTAAACCGCCTAAGCCAACAATACCCACTTTTGAACCAGGTCCGACCTGCCAATGTTTGAGTGGCGAGTACGTGGTAATCCCTGCACACAATAATGGCGCAGTCGCAGCTAAATCGAGCTTATCAGAAATGGCTAAGACAAAATGCTGATCGACCACGATGCGGTTGGAATAACCGCCGTAAGTCTGAGTATTTAAATGGCTATCATAACTGTTGTAAGTAAACACCGGATGTTCGCAATATTGCTCTAAGCCGTCTTGGCATTCCGAGCAAGTCCGGCAAGAATCGACTAAACATCCCACGCCGACTTTATCGCCCAGCTTAAAACGGCTGACAGCGCTACCGACTTGGCTAACGACGCCAACAATTTCATGACCTGGTACCATTGGAAACGATGAACTACCCCATTCATTGCGCGCTTGATGAATATCGGAGTGACAAATACCGCAATATAAAATATCAATGACCACATCATTGGCTAATGGCGCACGACGTTGAAAAGAGAATGGCACTAACGGTGTATCGTGACTATGGGCAGCATAACCTTTGGCTTCTGACATAATGACTCCAAGCAGTGAGTAAGAGTGGTGCAGTCTAGCAAAAAAAGCAATGACAGGCGATTAGTTGAGAGACAATTCGGCTCGCAAACGTGCAGCCATTAAGTCAACGAAGGAACGGATTTTCGCTGAGGAATGGCGGCCTTCTCGGTGCAGAATATGCACAGGAACAGGTGGGCTTTCATAGTCACTCAGTACGATTTTTAATTGACCGTTGAGTAACGCTTCGGCAATTTGATAATTTAATAAACGCGTAATGCCTAATCCCGCCTTGGCTGCACTAGCCGCTGAGTCGTTATCACTGACGCTCAACATCGGTTGTACCTTGACTGTTTGCACCTGACTATCATGCTGAAAGCGTAGCTCATTGTTCGGGTTTAGGCCGCGAGCCAGAATGATACGATGTTGGGTTAAATCGTTGGGTGATTGTGGTATGCCGTGTTGGGCTAGATAATCTGGCGAAGCACATAATACTCGGCGCACCGAACCGACTCGTAGCGCGCGGTACGACGAATCCGGTAATTCGGCGATGCGAATCGCTACATCTACACCTTCCTCCAACATGTTGACCACCCTATCGACGAACAAGGCATTTAGCTCCACATCAGGGTAACGGCTTAAATACTCGATGATACCCGGCATAATGTATAAGCGACCGAATAAAACCGACGCAGTAACAGTCAGTTGTCCGCGCGGTTCGGTATTGATACCTAAAGCCGCATCATCGGCTTCATCGGCTAAGGCAATAATGCGTTTGGCATCTTCATAATACTTCTGCCCAGCTTCAGTCAACCGCACATAGCGAGTGGTGCGGTTCAGCAGTTTAACCCTTAATCGGTCTTCTAGCGCTGCTACTGCTCGTGTTACAGCAGGTGGCGACATGTGTAATTTGCGGGCGCCACCGGCAAAGCCCTCGGCTTCGACGACTGCGACAAACACACTCATTAAATGTAAACGATCCATAGTTAATTCCACTAATAGGAATAGTTAATTGATAATTTAAGTTATTCTTTATTTTTTAGCAATAAAGCAAACTATGTCCGTCTGATGAATTTGTCTCAGACCGATAAAACCCTTTCATTATTTTTGGAGAACCCTCATGAGCCGTATTACGACGATAACTAACGAAATGGCTAATACCGAACAATTGAATCTGCTAACGGCTATTCAGAATCAATTAGGCATGGTGCCGAATTTTCTGCGCGTATTCGCACACTCGCCAGATGCTTTAAAAGCGTTTCTCGGTTTGCACCACATCGCCAATCATGGCGCGTTAGACGCTAGCACCCGCGAACGTATCGCGCTGGCCTTAGCGCAACAAAATGAATGCGAATACTGCTTGTCGGCCCATACCGCGATTGGTCGTAAAGCCGGTTTGAACAGCGCAGAAATTGAAGCCAATCGAGCTGGTAATAGCCAAGATGCTAAAGCAGCGGTCGCGGTTAAATTCGCCCGTGCCTTGGTCGAACACACCGGTGAAATCACTAATACTGAGTTGCAAGCAATGCACGACGCCGGGGTTAGCGAAGCCGAGATTGTTGAAGTAATCACTCACGTCGGCATGAACATCATGACCAATATCTTAGGCAAAGCTAGCCGGGTAGACATTGATTTTCCAAAAATAGCATTAAAACAAGCCGCTTAACCAGTCATTGGGCGAAGCACAGTTGTGAAGTTCGCCCAGTTTATTGCATTGAATGGAATAAGAAATTGCAACTATGACTATTCACGATAACTAAACATTGTGTCAAAGTAACTATCACAATTCGTTCTATCAGGAGTAAAGGCCATGGCGCGTGCATTTGCTAAGATTAGTTTTACCCCCAATGTGCAAGCGGTGCAAACCGAAATGGGTAGCCGCACGGCCTATAGAGCTGCGGAACTGGGTGATACCGAAACAGCGGTGTTAACCGAATTCGAACAAGCTTTTATTGCCGAACGCGATAGCTTTTATCAAGCTTCAGTGAGCCAAACCGGTTGGCCTTATGTCCAGCATCGCGGAGGGCCTATCGGCTTTTTGAAAATATTAGATGAGCAGACGATAGGTTATGCCGACTTTAGCGGTAACCGCCAATATATTTCAGTAGGCAATTTACGCGGCGACGACCGAGTGAGTTTGTTGCTGATGGACTATGCAAATCGGCGGCGTTTGAAAATTTGGGGCAGAGCGCGCGTAGTGAACGAACGCAACGAACCAGACATGCTAGCTAAGTTAGAATTGGCCGATTTTCGCGCTCCGGTCGAGCGCGGCATTGTGATACAGGTTGAAGCCTTTGATTGGAATTGTCCTAAATACATCACACCACGCTACAACCAACGCGACGTTGAAAGTTTGCTTGCACAAGCCCGCCAACAAAAAGCAGCGGAAGTACAGCACACACCTGCTTCTTTGGGTAACGGCGCGTTGCCATTAATTATCACAGGGATTCGTCAATTAACGCCACATATTCGCGCCTATGAGTTACGCCATATCGACGGCGAGCCCCTGCCAAATTATCGAGCTGGCGCGCATTTGCGTGTACCTATTGCGCTTCCCGATGGACGTGTGATTAGTCGTGCGTATTCGTTAACTCATGTCGCAGACGAACGGGACAGCTATCAGATAGCGGTATTACGACAAAACGACGGTGAGAGTGGCTCTTCGGCGTTACAGCAAAGCTGGCAAATAGGTACTCGCTTGAACGTCGAGGCACCTGAAAATTATTTCCCACTGCACGATGACAATCGACCTGCGCTGTTGATTGCAGGAGGTATCGGCATCACGCCCATTAATGCGATGGCTGAAACCTTAGCGGCACGGGGTACGGATTTTCAATTGCATTACACGGGTCGAACGCCGGAAGATATGGCTTTTATCAAAGACTTGCAACGGCAGTTTCCCAAGCAATGCCAGTTTTATTTCAGCCAAGTACACAAACCCAATCGATTAGATGTTTCGGCGCTGCTGGCTAACGCAGCCGACCATAGCGTTATTTATGTCTGCGGCCAATACAGTTCGGCGCAACTATTGCTGAACAAAAAAGGGGTATACTGTAGAA
>CAWUNX010000138.1:0-9073 GCA_963923905.1 uncultured Methylocucumis sp. | reverse complement strand
TCGTGTGGTTGAAATTATTAATGCCACTCAGTAATCATGCCGAACGGTATTGGGTCATCACCTATGATCACGCAGAAAATCGAGGCAATATTCGCAGGTCAAAACGTTGGAGACGGCGACGTTGATGTTGACGGAGTCCTAGAGGCTTTAGAGCGCTTGAAGTCCGTTGCGACAAAAGCTGACCTGCCGGAACTCGTAGCTGCTATTCAATCGCCACGAAACAGCTTTTGGACAAGAGAGCTCTTTGCCGAGCCAATTTCCGAATTAGGAGGTTCTGACTATCTCGAAGTGTTGCTTGAGGCAGATCAGCTCGGGTTGAACGAAGGGCATGACAACAACAGCCTGCATTCGAGTCTGAATGAGATCGCTTATTCTGAGCCGGAAAAGTGCCGCGCCAAGCTTAAAGAACTATTGGCACGACCAGACTTCAAGTACCAAGAGGCGGCAAGATGGTTGCTTGAGTTTTGCAAAAACGATAATCACGACGGGGCGGCCTAACCATGCGCTGCAGCGAACGCGTAAGTCGTATAAGATGTAAGGAGGATTCGCCGACAGGCAATCCACCCTCGGTACACTCCGATGGCGGTTTGCTATCGCGAAACCGCTCTACGCGCTATTAAGTCAACTAGTTTAACTTGGTCGCACTTGGGTTTGTGTTTACTATAGATGACTTCCTGTAACATTGGACAACTAAATGAAATGAGTCGACTCGGAATAATTTTCTGCTCATTTATGCCCTGATAATTATCGTATGCTCTGCATTTCCTTTTTTGGCTGGCTTTGATTTCAATTTTTTAGGATTACCTCTCACCCCTCAAATCGCTATCATTGATGCAATCGGTCTATCATCACAATTGCACACCTTATCGCGTTAATGCCCACGCCCATCTTCACCGTCTTCTTTTTGAATCGCTTGTAACGATAATTGCGCTGATTTAGGTTTGGCAGCACCTTCACCGCCGGAAAAGCCTTCGCTTAGGTTAATTTTTAATTTTAAGTTATTAGGTGAGTCAGAATTCATTAGCGCATCATCCAAACTAATCACTCCGTCTTGATAAAGTCGCATTAAATGGCTATCAAAAGTTTGCATACCGATGTTTTCTGATTTTTCCATGGCTTCTTTAATACCGTGAATTTCGCCTTTTAAAATTAAGTCGCGTACTAATTGCGAGGTTAATAAGATTTCAATTGCTGCAACGCGCTTGCCTTCTTTAGTTGGCACTAAGCGCTGGGAAATAAAGGCTTTCATATTCAGCGATAAATCTAGCAATAACTGGTTACGCCGCTCTTCTGGGAAAAAGTTAATAATACGATCTAAGGCTTGGTTAGAATTGTTGGCGTGTAACGTCGATAAGCATAAGTGCCCTGTTTCGGCAAACGCTAACGCATGTTCCATAGTTTCACGCGAACGAATTTCACCAATGAGTATGACATCTGGGGCTTGACGTAAGGTATTTTTCAATGCTTCTTCATAGCTGGCGGTATCAACACCGACTTCGCGCTGATTGACTAGAGATTTTTTATGCGGATGGATAAACTCGATAGGGTCTTCTATCGTGATGATATGGCCGGAGGCATTGGAATTGCGATAATCAATTAACGCGGCCAGCGAGGTTGATTTGCCAGAACCGGTACCACCGACGAAAAGAATTAAACCGCGCTTTTCCATGATGGTTTTTTTTAAGATTTGTGGTAAGCCTAGGTCATCAGCATTCGGTATATCCACTTTGATATTGCGAATTACCATCGCATAGTTATTACGCTGCTTAAAAATGTTTACCCGAAAACGCCCTACGCCCGGTTCAGATATAGCAAGATTTAACTCAGGATTATGCTCAAAATCTTTTTGCTGCTGCGTATCCATTAAACTGTAAGCGATTTCTTTAAGCCGCGGATTAGTTAGCTTAATGTTTTCTATCGGTTTTAACGTACCTTGAAATTTAGCGGCAGGCGGTGCATCGACGGTTAAATATAAATCTGAGCCATCATGATTGACTAATATTGTGAGATATTCTTTGAATTCCATAAGCACCTGCCGGTTAATTATTCTTAGATAGACAACATCGTCATCCACTGATAGCGCATAAACTATTTTCGGTTTCAACCTCTTTGTTAGCCGTTTGCTCGCGTTCTAATTTTAAACCATAAAAATCAAATAACTGCGTATCCGCTAGTTGTGATGGCGCAATATTCTGTAGGCTAGCAAAAATATTTTCTAGGCGACCTGGATAGTGTTTATCCCAGTCTCTTAGCATCGCTTTCATCGCGGTGCGTTGCAAGTTCTCTTGCGAGCCACATAAATTACACGGAATAATCGGAAATTGTTTAAATGCGCTAAAACGCTCTATGTCTTTTTCCCGGCAATAGGCTAGCGGTCTGATAATGATGTTTTTCTTATCGTCACTGAGTAATTTAGGCGGCATGGCCTTTAGTTTGCCGCCATAAAAAATATTTAGAAAAAACGTTTCTATAATATCGTCTCGGTGATGACCTAAGGCAATTTTGTTAGCGCCGATTTCTTCAGCGAATCCGTATAACGTGCCGCGTCTTAAGCGTGAGCATAAACTACAGGTGGTTTGCCCCTCTGGAATGACGCGCTTAACCACACTGTATGTGTCTTTTTCCAAAATATAATGCGCTACGCCTAGCTTGGTTAAATATTCAGGCAAGACGTGCTCTGGAAAGCCGGGTTGTTTCTGGTCTAAATTAACCGCAATAATATCAAAATGTATCGGCGCGGTTTTTTGTAAGCCTAACAAAATATCTAACAAGGTGTACGAATCCTTGCCACCGGATAAGCACACCATGATTTTGTCGCCGTCTTCAATCATGTTGTAGTCGGCAATCGCATCGCCGACCAAATGCCGTAAGCGCTTTTGTAGTTTATTAAATTGAGTGCGTGATTTTTGCGTGATTTCGTTCATAGCCGGTCTTAATAGCAATCAACCGTGATAACGCTGGAAGATTAATGTAGCATTCGTGCCACCAAAGCCGAAGCTATTAGACATCATAGTATTCACATTAACGTTATCGCGCAGTTCGCGCACAATCGGAATACCTTCTGCACACGGGTCTAGGTTATCGATATTAGCCGACGCGCTAAGGAAGTTTTCCGTCATCATTAATAAGCCATAAATCGCTTCATTCACGCCCGCAGCGCCTAAGGCATGGCCGGTTAATGATTTAGTTGAGCTGACGATTGGCATGTCTTGCTCTTTAAACACTTCGCGTAACGCGGCGGTTTCGCGCATATCGCCTACCGGCGTACCCGTACCATGCGCATTAATGTAATCAATTTTGCTATTCACCGTTGCCATCGCTTGCTGCATACAACGCACCGCACCTTCACCAGAAGGCTGCACCATGTCATAACCATCAGACGTTGCGCCATAACCGACTAACTCAGCATATATTTTCGCGCCGCGTGCTTTGGCATGTTCTAATTCTTCTACGACTAATACGCCACCGCCACCTGATATGACAAAACCGTCTCTAGCGCTATCGAAGGGTCTGGATGCCGCTGCAGGTCTATCGTTGAATTTAGACGACATGGCGCCCATCGCATCAAATAAGACCGACATTGTCCAATGCACTTCTTCGCCACCGCCGGCAAAAACAACGTCTTGCTTACCCATTTGTATCAGTTCCATCGCATGACCGATACAGTGCGCGCTGGTTGCGCACGCAGAAGTGATGGAATAATTTACGCCTTTTATCTTAAACGGCGTAGCTAAACAAGCGGTATTGGTGCTAGACATTGCGCGCGGTACGCGATAAGGTCCGACCTGCTTAACCCCACGTTGGCGCAAAATATCAGCCGCTTCGACTAGGTTTGACGTAGACGGCCCACCTGAACCCATCACTAAACCGGTTCGTACATGCGACACTTCGTTGTCAACCAAGCCAGCATCAGTTATCGCTTGCTGCATTGCAATATAATTGAACGCAGCACCATCACCCATAAAGCGTTTTATTTTGCGGTCAATAAATGCGTCGGTATCGATATTAACAGCACCATGAATTTGGCTGCGAAAACCGAGTTCTTGATAAACATCTGAGAAGACAATACCTGAACGCCCGGCTCTTAAGGATTGTACGACCTCAGATACATTATTTCCTATACTGGAAACAATCCCTAACCCCGTTACTACCACTCTTTTCATAATCCTAAACCTCTAAAAATCTTCCGTGGACGTAAATAAACCAACCCGTAAGTCAGTTGCTTCGTAAATTGCTTTACCGTCAACTTCCATTGTTGCGTCCGCAATTCCCATGACGAGTTTACGCATAATCACCCGTTTTAAATGAATGTGATAAGTGACTTTTTTAGCTGTAGGTAAGACTTGTCCGGTGAATTTTACCTCCCCTACCCCCAACGCACGCCCTTTGCCAGGACCACCTAACCAGCATAAATAAAAGCCTACGAGCTGCCACATAGCATCTAAGCCTAAACATCCCGGCATCACCGGGTCGCCTTGAAAATGGCAGGCAAAAAACCATAAATCGGGATGAATGTCTAATTCTGCTATGATTTCGCCCTTGCCATATAAGCCGCCTTCATCAGTGATTCTAGTAATTCGATCCATCATAAGCATGTTTGGTAGCGGCAATTGCGCATTTTTCGGGCCATACAATTCGCCTCGACCGGACATTAATAATTCCTCGCGCGTAAAACTATGCTGTTTCTCCATACTCGATTTCTACCCAAGATTAATTTTTATTATTGAACCCTATATTATCTAACAGAGCTTAAGAAAAATCAGCTCAATTTTTAGCGGCTTGCGTATCTAGCAACAACTGGCTTAACTTCATAGTACCGTCTGACAGCTCAGCAGTCTGTAACAGATACTGATAAATCAGCGCATAAGCCAAAACCGATGTCACATATTTTCTGGTTTCCTTAAAGGGAATGGTTTCTATCCAAATATCGACAGGCATGGCTTTTTCTTCAGACAGCCAGCGTTTAACTCGTTCAGGACCGGCATTATATGCGGCTATCGCTGGTGCAATTTGACCGGAAAAACGCTTAATTAATTTATTCACATAATAACTACCCAATTGAATATTACGTTCGGCCAAATATAACTCAGCTACTCGAAGATTTTGCCCTAACTCACGCGCAATTTGTTGCCCTGTTGTCGGCATTACTTGCATAAGCCCCATTGCACCCGCAGCCGATAACGCCTGACTATTTAACATACTTTCTTGCCGCATAACACCATATATTAGCGCTGGTTCTAAACCATGTTGCTTGGCATGAGTTAACACTTCAGTTTGATATTTAAAGGGAAAACGTAGCTTTAAATCATCCCAATAATCCGCTTTTACCAATGTCATGATAGCAATTTGTGGCCATTGCCAAGACTGGGCAAGCTTAGCGGCAATTTGAATCTGGGCTGGCGACAACTTGGTTAACGCAAACCACCATTGCCGTCTTGCTTCGATGTCTCGGTTTAAGGCGGAAAACTCACGCACGACCTTAAAATCAGTGGTATTGGCTAATTGCTCTAAATCACTAAAACTAGCGGATACGGGTTTATCAGCCATTTGGTAAGGCTTACCGACTTTATCTGCCGCTAAAAACCCATAAAAACTTCTATCTTCGGCTAATTGCTGATATTGCTGTTGAGCAGAAAAAACATTCCCTAATGCCTCAGTCGCTCTGGCTTGCCAATAACGCCAAACTGGTTGCTGCTGCTCAGTACTCGGCAATTGGGTAATCCCTTGCTGTACCATTGACCAGTTTTGTAGCGCTAACGCGAGTCTAATTTTCCATTCCGCTGTTTTGGCATCCGGGTTGGTTAATTGCTGCATACGCCATAACGCTCTTGGGTCTTGCTTGACCGCGAGCGCTAAAGCAACTTGATTATCCAGTTCGTTTTTAAGCGTTTCGGTTAACGCTAAAATGGATTTATGAGTTTCCCAATACCACAACGCGGCATCTAAATCCTTTTTCAACCAACGCTTTAGCGCATTAGCAACCATTCGTGCTGTTAACGGATTAGATAATTCCCCTTGCTGTTGTGCTAATAAGGCGGGTTTATTATGAAATTTTAACCAATCAGCCGCGATAAGCTTATCCATAGGCTGAAAATAGCGTTGCAAAAACACCGCTAACGACACGTTATCATTAGCCAATGCAGCTTCAAACCGTTGCCAAAGCCAATCAGGCGTCAGTTCAGGTGATAATGCAAACGCTAGCCATAAACGCTCACACGCCTTAGGTTGGCTTAACCCTTTTAGCCATAACGGTTTAGCATGGTTAAACGCTTGTTGTATTTGACCCGTTTGATATAAAGCCCAGTCATAGTGACACGCTAGCTCTTCATTATCGCTTGCTTGATAGTGTCGGATAAAATCAGGCCATCGCTCATGTTCGGCTAAGTATCTGAGCCATTTTTCTCTTAATAACGCGGCATAACGGGTATCACCGTACTGCAATAAAAAAGTTTGAATTTTATCCGTAAGCGGTAAATTATCTTGCAGCCATTGGTATTCTAAGTAAGGATACAGCGGATAAGACGTCAAACGACTAGCAATCTGCCAAAATGCCGCATCGTCATGTTGCTTTAATAATTTTTCGGCCAATAAAAAATCTTGCCGCTGTTGTGTCAATAGGTCATCAGCTAACACGGGTATCGACACTACGCATAATGCACATATAGCGATAACCCGACTGATACGAGTTAACAATAGCCACATAACCAACTCCGCATAGGATAAATACTGGCAAGTATAACAGCGTTCAAGCAGTTAGAACTTGATTTAGATACAATAAATATTAATAACTGTTAGAAAACTGCTCCTGCGTTTTCTACATTCGCTACATCCTTGTAGCTTACAGAAATTTAACCCACGCTCCCATCATGGAAATATATTTAGTCGGCGGTGCCGTACGCGATAAATTGTTAAACCTTAACGTAACCGAGCAAGACTGGCTCGTTGTTGGCGCGACACCCGAACAGATGCTTGCGCTAGGGTATAAACCGGTTGGCAAAGATTTTCCTGTCTTTTTGCATCCTGACAATAACGAAGAATACGCATTAGCCAGAACCGAGCGTAAAACTAGCCATGGTTATAAAGGCTTTAGCGTTGAAGCCTCTACCGATGTTAGCTTGGAAGAGGATTTAATCCGCCGGGATTTAACGATAAATGCAATGGCTATCAGCGCCGATGGAACGCTGTGTGACCCTTACGGTGGACAACGTGATTTAGCATTAAAAATTTTTCGCCATGTATCGCCTGCGTTTGCCGAAGACCCGGTGCGGATTTTGCGCGTTGCGCGTTTTGCTGCTCGCTATGAGCACTTAGGCTTTAAACTCGCCCCCGAAACACTAGCGCTAATGCAAGACATGGTCAACAATGGCGAAGTCGATTATTTAGTGGCTGAGCGCGTATGGGCTGAACTATACAAAGCCTTGATTGAACCTACGCCAGCGGCTTTTTTTACTACGTTAAGAAGCTGTGGCGCACTCGCTAAAATTATCCCAGAATTAGATAAGCTGTTTGGTGTACCACAACCGGCGCAATACCATCCTGAAATTGATACTGGCGTACACAGCTTAATGGCTCTACAACAAGCCGTTACCTTATCTAGTCAAGCTGAAGTGCGGTTCGCCGCGCTAGTGCACGACTTGGGTAAAGCCGCAACACCTGCTGACAACTGGCCGCACCACCACGGTCATGAGCAACTCGGCGTACCGATACTTGAAAACATGTGTAGGCGTATGCGTATTCCTAATTCATTTAAAGCCTTAGCTAGCCACGTCATGCAATACCACACCCATTGCCATAAAGCGCTAGATTTACGGCCTGGTACGTTAACAGACTTGCTAAGCTCTTTAGGTGCGTTTAAGCCGGTCAATACCTTAGCCGAATTTTTATTAGCCTGCGAAGCGGATGCGCGTGGCCGTACTGGCTTTGAACAACGGCCTTATCCGCAAGCGGCTTTACTGGCAAAAGCCGCACGAGCTGCTGTTCTCGTTGACACTAAAGATATACTAAACAGCGAGTTAACCGGGCCAGCCATAGGCGAAGCGATACGACAATTACGGATAAAAGCCGTTGCCGACATTATCAAGGCGCATAAAGCATTGTAAAATGACCGTCATCTGTACAACTTTAAGACAGAGATTTTCGCCATCACGTTATCCGATTGGACTTATAACCCATGCCCTCTTTCGACATTATTTCTGAATTCGATAAACACGAACTAAAAAACGCCATAGAGCAAAGCACAAAAGAAATCACTGGACGCTTTGATTTTAAAGGCACTGAGTCATCTGTAGAACTTGATGACAACAAAATCACGATGATTTCAGAATCAGCGTTTCAATTGCAACAAATCTTTAGCATTGTTTGCAATAAGCTAACTAAGCGCGGTATCGATATTGCCTGCATGGAACTCGGTGACGCCAAACCTAGTGGGAAACTCATGCGCCAAGAGATTACGTTAAAACAAGGGCTTGATTCGGCGCTACAGAAAAAAATCGTAAAACTCATCAAAGATAAAAAACTCAAAGTACAAGCCGCCATACAAGGCGATCAAATCCGCGTCACGGGTAAAAAACGCGATGATTTACAAGAAGTGATTCAAATGCTAAGAGCAGAAAAAATCGAAATGCCTTTGCAATTTGACAATTTTAGAGATTAGCAGCATAGGTAGGCAAGCTGGCTTACCGTGAACCGGTAAGCCAGTGTCATAAGACGGGAGAGATACAACGGGGACAATGCATGCGCTAGGGCGGCTCAATCCCTGAAGCGCAGGCGTGAGGAACAAACTATAGAACTTCGCGAAACCCAACCATTTTGCTCGCGATTAGTTTATCCAAACCAAGCGTTAAGTGCGGTAAGTCAATGTAAATTTTTGTAAATTTAATCGATAACACGCTAAGTGTTAACGCTGTGCACAATATCAGGCAAATCATCGTTTTTGAGCTTAGCACGTTTTTATCGGCCTATACTCTGAGCAGTCAAGTATTGGTTTTTTACAATTCACTGTCTTATTTTAATCTGTGT
Source organism: uncultured Methylocucumis sp. (assembly GCA_963923905.1). GTDB lineage: Bacteria > Pseudomonadota > Gammaproteobacteria > Methylococcales > Methylomonadaceae > Methylovulum. The sequence continues at coordinate 55 of CAWUNX010000138.1, read as the reverse complement.
TTTGCCAATACAGTTCGGCGCAACTATTGCTGAACAAAAAAGGGGTATACTGTAG
>CAWUNX010000137.1:0-9074 GCA_963923905.1 uncultured Methylocucumis sp. | reverse complement strand
AGGTTTTATAGCTAGCCGGCACGCATTGGCTCATGGTCGTCGGTTGCCAAGTCAACGCTTGATAAGACTGACCATCAAATTGTAGCTGGGTGTATTCGAGATGGGCTTGGGTTTGCGTAATCAACGCCGTTAAATTTGATGTACTCAGCGTCTGAGTCAAGCTAATCAGTTGGCAATGTAATTTTGGATATTCTCTGGCGGCTGATAGCAACAAGCCTGATAAACCCCGATAAAGCGATGGCGATTTCGACTCATCAATAATCAGTTGTAATAAATACGTCCCAGGCTGGTCATCAGACATTAAGGTTTTAATCGAGCTAAACACGTCTAACGCGTAGGCTAAATAAGCTTGAGCAGGTGAGTCTGCTGCTGATTTTAATTGTTTTAGCGTAGCTGAATTTGTTAAACCATTGAGTGTTAAGTCGTGTTCAAAACCTAATAATAAGACGACATGCCGGGTAAGTGTTGGTGGTGTCGCCAGTTGCTTTAATGCAACGGTTTGCCATTCGGGGGCGCATAACAACACCTGAGGGCTATGCTCATTAGCAAGCATTGCCGGTTGGTTTACGCTTGTATCGGTGTTGTTAGCGAGTACCCGCGAAGAAAATCCCCGCAAGCGCAGACAAACTTGACCTTGTTCATCGATAGCGTCTATATCGAATTTTTGTACCTGAGCCTTAGCGTCATGCCCTGGCGTCATGCGTAACCAAACCCATAAATCGTTGGGCATAGGCGCTAAGATGTCTAACTCGGTTAACGCAAACGGTAGCGATGCGGGTAACTCTGTTAGCGTAGTTAAATCCTGTTCTGGGTTAAGCTGGCCGGTGGCAAATAACATGCCTAGCGTGGTTTGTAGCACGCCATCGAAGACGCCTGGATGCCAATAAAAACCTGATAAATCCTTTGGGATAGCGCTGGGCAGGCTGAGCTTAGCGAGCACGTCGGGCGCGTCGCCTTGACGATAATACAGCCAATCAATGCTTTGATGCGTTGCGCCATAGCTCAATCCTAATGCCTGAAACACTTGATAACAGGCAGATTTTGATAATGGTGTGGTGTCAAAGCCTGAGATTAAGCTGGCTAAATCAATGACTGCAGAGTTGCCTGGCGTTAGCGTCGTGATAATGCCTTGGCTATGTAACACGCGCTCAGTATCGGCGGAGTTTTCAGAATAAACTTGGAAACGTAAGCTATTTTCCCTATCGGTGAATAAACTAATGTGTAACGGTGCGGTATTAGCCTCATAGCGATAAGGACTAATCCACACGGTGTTTTTGATACGCACGGGCATGGGCCGGTTATGGTTAACCGCTAGCGTATAAGCCGCTCTAGCCATTTCTAAGTACGCGACGCCGGGCAATAGTTTGCTGTTTGCAATGACATGATCGGTAAAAAAAGCTTCATTACCCGAAAACTGACTGCTAAAGCGCAGTTCTCCGACGCGCGAGGTATTTTGTTGTAATAACGGGTGTAGCCATGACGTTGGGTTAGGGGCATGACGGTTATGGCTTAGTGACAGGTCTGGTAGCCAATAACGTTTATGATTAAAAGGGTACGTCGGTAGCGCTATGCGTCTAGGTTTTGGGCTAATATCGCCACACAACGCTTGCCAAGCAACCGGAAACCCTTGCACCCAGCGTTGTGCCAAAGACGTTAAATACTCAGGCGAGTCCGGTGGCATTAAGGTTAATAGTGTGTCTGGTGGGCTGGTTTTTGGGCGTTGGCCCTGGAAAATCGCGTAGCCAGCCGTGTTATCGGTCAAGCTCGCATTAAGCGTGTGGCTTAATTGTTCTAGGCTATTGACGACGCTAGCCCAGCGATAAGTAAACTCACTACGACCGATTTGTAAGGTATACGCCAAATCGACTAAGCGAATAGCAGGTTTTGTCTGAGTTAAATACTCGTATAACTGTTTAATTTGCTCAGTTAATGCGGTACGGGTTTTGGCGGACAAGACAATAATATGCTCGCCGTCATGGGTAACGGGTAACGGTTCGGCGCTGTATTCTTCGATAATCACATGGGCATTAGAACCACCTGCACCAAACGAACTGACGCCGGCGCGACGCGGATAGTCAACACCGTCGATAACCGGCCTGTCCCAATCACGGCCTTGTTGCAAAATATAAAATGGGCTTTGTTCTAGCTCTAGTAATGGATTTAATTCTTCACAATGTAGGCTAGCGTATAAACGCTTATGTTGTAATGACAATACGGTTTTAATGACGCCAGCAATACCGGCGGCGGTTTCGGCATGACCGATATTCGATTTGACTGAGCCTAAGCCACAAAACGCTTGGCCGTTAAACGTTACGCCTACACGTTGCATTTGCTCAGCAAAAGCCATTTTTAAGCCATTGATTTCTATCGGGTCACCTAATGGCGTACCCGTGCCATGACATTCGATAAAACCTATCGTGCGCGGGTCGATACCGGCTAAGCGCTGCGCTTCAACAATTAAATGGGCTTGTGCTTTAGGGCTAGGCGCAGTGAGCGAGGTTGACAAACCACCGTGGTTTTCTGCCGAGGCGCGCAGCACGCCCAAAATCGTATCGCCATCGGCTTCTGCCTTAGCTAAGGGTTTTAATAACACCGCCCCTATGCCATCGCCACGCGCATAACCGTTGGCTTGTTTAGCAAAAGTCTTACAGCGACCATCCTCGCAAATCATGCCAACTTTGCTGTACATAATATGCATATCCGGCGTAATCATTAAATTAGCACCACCGGCAATGGCGTATTCACAGCCTTCATGCTGAATACTTAACGCCGCTCTATGTAAAGCCACCAGCGAGCTGGAACATGCCGTATCAATGACTTGGCTAGGTCCGTGAATATTCAGTAAAAACGAAATGCGATTAGGGCAAAACATATGCCCTAAACTGGTTAAATGCAGCGCTTCTATCGCACCGGCACGGTCGATTAAATGCGCATAATCTTGAAGATTAATGCCTAAAAATAAGCCAACTTTTTTGCCAGAAAATGACTCCGGTGCGTAGCCCGCTGTTTCTAGCAAGCGCCAAACACATTCGATAAACAGCCTATGCTGTGGGTCCATTAATTCCGCTTCTCTAGGCGACATGCCGAAAAATTGCGGGTCAAATTGGTCTATGCTGGGGATAAAACCGCCGTATTTGACATTACTAAACTCACCGGTCTTCGGATCACCAAACACCGAACGCCAATCCCAACGCTCGGCAGGGATTTCGCTCATACAATCGTCACCGTTACGCAAATGTTGCTCGAACTCGGCTAAGGTCTGGCTTTGGGCAAAACTGCCCGACATTGCAATAATTGCAATTGGTGGGTAAAGCGTTTCGGTATGTGCTGAAGGTTCTGAATGGGGGTGGGGCTGGGTAGAAACTGTTTGATTTTGCTGAGGATGGCTGGACGCTTCTGTGGTCGATGACCGGCTACTGTTAACGTCAGCATTGCAGGCGGGCGTGACGCTAATCGTTTGCCCGGTGCTGCTAATAGTCTGAAACCGGTCTAGCCAAGTTTGCACTTCTTGGTCTAATGGGTCGGTTTCGGTCGTAGCGTTAGTTGTCTCGGTGGGTGTGGCTGTATAGCGCTTTAATACCGAGGCTTGAAAACGCTGATATAAAATCTCCGCGAGTTCATGTAAATGCTTAGCTTCAAAAAAAATCGTCGGCGCTATCGGGCGATCTAACAACTCGGCAATGCGTTTAATAATCTCGGTGACCAAAATAGAATCGACGCCATAACGCGCCATATTCTCATACGGATCAATCCGGTCTAGCGGGATTTTTAACACCGTTGCAGCGATTTCTATCACCGAGGCGGTAAATTCATCTAGGTGCTCTGAAAGAGTTGGCGCAAGCGGGGCTGGCGTTTGTTCACAGATACCTAGGCTGCAAGGCGGTGTGGGGTTAGGCTCTGGTTTTAATAGCGCATCTGCCGCAAGTGTCGCTCGCGCGGCTTGAATTAATTCCGCATCTATCAGTTGTTGCATCACAGCGTCTAAGCTGTTGTCGTCATAAGAAGCCATCAATTACTCTCAACATTCAGTGGTCACTCGCACCCGTCAGCCACGGCGTTAACGGGGTGAGTATAACATGGTTCTGAGCAGGGTGATGGGCTGTGGCTTGCGTAACTAAGCTTTTGAAGAGGTGTTGGCGAACAAAAAGACTTTTTCTTGATTGATAATGGCTTTAAAAGTGCTTGTGGTTTTTGATGATTCTCGTTCCCACGCTCCCGACCACTGCCATTAAGTTAAGAAATAAATATTAATATTCATGTAGTTACGATTATGTTTTTGTTCTGCAAATCAGTTGTAGGTCGGGTTAGCGATAGCGTAACCCGACACAATCAGCAAAAAATGTTGGGTTACGCTGACGCTCGGCAACTGCTCCTGCACTCTGTCCATGCAGTCGTAACCCAACCTACTTGTCGTAACACATTGTTCTAATTGCATTAAATCCTTAACTTAATGGCGGTGATGCTCCCGCGTGGGAACGAGAAAACAGTTTGTAAAAAAAGCTGACGAGCATTATCAAGCTATCCCGCGTGTTTAAGCACATCCTTTGCCGACACTTTGTTTGCCACTTCGGCCTATTTCAACGATAATCGCTTGACCAGCAGCCTATAGTTTTCTGGGATTTAGTGTTTATTTTTTCGGCATTAGCTCAGGGTACTAAAATGGCTTTAACGTTGTCCCGCTGTTCATCCCAACACTGACCGTGCATAGCCCTGAAAGCCGTCTTCAGGGCACGAAAATACATGCGTCGTATCATTAAATTACAAGGGCATTATCGAAATGGAGCTTTTATGGACGCCCTTTTTTTGGCCGCAGAAATTGAGTAGGTTCATAATAAAACGACCTGATTTCTTGGCGAACGCATTGATAATATTAGGGATTTGAAATGAAACATTTAATTTCGCTAGAAGCATTGGAAGTTATCGATGCGATAGCTCGTAAAGGCAGTTTTGCAGCGGCAGCGAATGAACTCTATAAAGTTCCGTCAGCGATTTCCTACTCTGTACAAAAACTAGAGCAGGATTTGGATATTGTTTTATTTAAAAAAGTAGGTCGCAAAGCGGTATTAACCGATGCGGGTAAGGTCTTGCTAGAGCAAGGCCGGGAAATTTTAGCAGCGACCGAACGTTTGGCGATTACGGCTAAAAAAACCCATAAAGGCTACGAGCCGGTTTTTACCTTAGCAATAGATTCATTACTTAAGCTTGATTTTATTTACCCTTATATCGCGAATTTTTATCACTTAATGCCTGATATAGAAATTAACGTTTATGAGGAGGTATTAGGTGGAACGTTAGAAGCGATTATGCTAAACCGAGCTGATTTAGTCATTGGTATTGGTATGCATAATAATGCCGGTGGCCCTAGCATTAAATATCAATTGATTAAACAAATCGAATGGGTGTTTGTTTGCGCGCCTAGTCACCCACTGGCGGAATTAAGCAGTCCTATTTCGCAGGAGCAAATGGCTTTGCATCGCTTTGTGGTCGTTAGAGACTCTTCGAGACAGCAAGCACCCTTAAATTGTAGGTTGTTCGGTAAAAAACCGATGTTGCGCGTACCTAGTATCGCCGAAAAAGTGGCGGCAATACAATTAGGTTTGGGTGTGGGCTTTGTGCCTAAGCATAGAGTGCAGGATTTATTAGAGCAAAAGCTTTTGATAGAGAAACCGGTGCAAGAATCGATAGCACCGGAGTCGATTTATATGGCTTGGAAAACAACGAATAAAGGCAAAGTGCTACGTTGGTTTATTGAGCAATTAAGCCAGCATGAGTTTAGTTAAACCCACACCTTAGCCATCTAGCTTAACGGGTTTATTAAATAAAATGGATGCTTGTTTTTCGCTTGGGATAAGCAGCTCTTGGCCTATCATCGGGTTTTGTTTTGCTGGTATTTGGTTGGCTAAGCGTATGCTTTTTTCGCTAACGCCGAATTTAGTTGCAATAGAAGAAAGTGTTTCGTTAGCGTCTACATAGTGAATGATAACGCCACGGTCTGACACTTTATCTTTAGGGGCAGTATTGAAGGGTGACACAGGGTTATCGGTCTCTAAACTTAAAAAAGGTAGGCTTGGGTTGATGGTTGCTAGCCAATCTAATTGCGTGTCATTGGCGTTAGACCAGGGGTTGAGGTTAGGTCTATCTTCTTGCTTGACTAATTGAATCGCCTCTTGATTGAATTGTGGGTGTTGTATGTGCTGTAAGCGTTGTTGCAGTTGGTTTGCTTGGGCAATAGGTAAATGCAGTTGTATGGGTTTGTGTTCGGGAAATTCTTGTTTTTGATACCCAGGGTTCAGCGTTAACAAGTGTTGAGGGTTTATACCAGATAATTCTGAAACTATTGTTAATGGTTGTTTAGCTAAATAATTCAGCGTCGCTTCGTCTTTTAAGGTGACGGTAATGAAATAAGGTTCGTTTTTAACTTTGGGTAATCTGAGCTTATAGTGGTCTGGATTTGCGAACAGGGTTGTTACCGCAAGAAATTTGGGAACATAATCTTGGGTTTCTTGAGGCAAGGTCAGTGACCAATAATCGGTGGCTAAGCCATTGGCTTTGTTACTGGCAATGGCGTTATCAACAGTGGCTTGTCCGCAATTATAGGCGGCTAATGATAAAAGCCAGTCACCGTTAAAATGCTTGTTTAACCGACCTAAAAATTCGGCAGCGGCGCGGGTAGAGGCTGGAATATCATAACGGGCATCGAAGGCTTCGTCTTGGTTAAGCGCGAAATCTAAGCCGGTTGCCGGAATGAATTGCCATAACCCCGCAGCGCTTTTGGGTGATACCGCGCTGGCTTGATAAGCGCTTTCTACAATCGGTAGTAACGCTAAATCCATCGGTAACCGATGTTTATGCAACGTCTCGACAATATGGAAAAGATAAGGCGTTGCGCGCTCGGCAACCCGACTTAAGTAATCACTATGTTGCGCATACCACGCTAATTGCGCCTGTACACGTTCATAAGGCTGCTTATTAAGTTTCGGTGCGTTAAGCTTGGTATCGACAGTTTTTGCGCTGGTTATTGGCGTGCTGTTTTGTTTTTTGGCAATGATTTTTTTCAGCAAAAGCTGACTTTTAGTTGGATTAGGCGGCAGCTCTTGTTTAGGCAGAGTCAGGTCAGTATTCGGTATGTGTGCCGCTGCGATGCTAGTTTGGCCAGAGTTAGATTTAATTTTATAGATAACCGTTCTAATGCGTTCTTTTTTAGGTGCTAACAATAGGTCGATAGTGTCTTTGTTGGCTGTTTTAGCGGAGTCGCCTGCAACAATCGCATCATTGACGGATTTAATGGTTGATGGTGATAATTTCAGCCAGCGGTTACCGCTATGAAGAGTATGTGGGAGCGGTTTTACTACCGGTGTTGTGGCTTCTGGTGTTTGGGTTAGAATCGCTTGGTTGACTGCAACATTACCTGTCGTTGGGGTAGGGGTAGGTCCAACAGCAGGGGCTGGACGGGGGATGCTAAGTCCACTACGCACTCTATCCCAAACATACACCGGCGCACTTTTTACGACAGCGGTTTTTTTGCTCTTTGTTTTAACAGCATGGGCTTTTGCACGGTGGCTAGGCGTCAGCTTTGGCTTATGTAATGACGCCCAAGTGACTTCTGCATCCAAACAACACGCCATTATGGCGAAATAACAGATGTGTTGTAATTTCATTAGCAGCCTCGATTAGTTAGCGTTTGACCAGAAAATTGTTGGCTATTAAACGGCTAAAATCTTAAGCGAATCTGAACAAGATGCAGAATTTTATTTTATTGTGCGTTGAGTTTATTCAGGACTAAACGTTAGCCGCAAATCTGGACCCACTTGGCGTGTATCGATTAAGCGTAAGTTTTTTTTATCCGCCATTGTAACTAGGTTGGGTAAATGAAATAAACCGCGTCCCCCGTCGCCTAATAAACACGGAGCTAAGTAGATAATTAACTCATCAATAAGGTTGTTGGCTAGCAATGCGCCGTTTAGTATAGGGCCGGCTTCGATTAACACATTATTACAGGCTTGTGTGGCGAGAAAATCCATGACGGCTGGTAAATCTAAGCGTTGTCCGCATAAAGGTAATTGGTGTATCTCAAAGCCTTTATCGGTTAAAGCTTGGATTTTTTCTAGCTCAGTTGTGTGGGTTAAAATAAGAGTTCGACCGGGTTGCTGCACGATTTGTGCGTCAACGGGCGTGCGTAACTGACTATCTAAGATGACGCGTAACGGTTGTTGTACCGGAACATCGACACGCGCAGTCAGACGTGGGTTATCAGCTAATAGCGTGTTAATACCAGTTAAAATAGCTGAGCTTGCTGCGCGTAAATGTTGTACATCGGCGCGGGCTTGGGCTGAAGTAATCCATTGACTGTCACCAGCGGCTGATGCGGTGCGACCGTCTAAACTCATCGCGAGTTTGCTGGTAACAAACGGCCGGTTTTTCGTCATGCGGTTAATAAATCCACGATTCAGCCGCTGTGCTTCGTTGGCTAATACACCGGTTACTACGTCAATTCCGGCAGCGGCTAAGCGGGCTAAGCCTTGGCCTTTGACTAACGGGTTAGGGTCTTGCATTGCGGTGACTACGCGTTTAATGCCAGCGTTGATTAACGCATCGCAGCACGGTGGTGTTTTGCCGAAATGACTACACGGTTCTAGCGTGACATATGCAGTTGCACCGGTTACATCAGGTGTCATCGCGAGCGCGTTGACTTCGGCATGGGGTTGGCCTGCGCGTTGATGCCAGCCTTCTGCAATAATGCGTTGCTCTTTGACAATCACGCAACCCACGCGAGGATTTGGGTCAGTGGTATAGCAACCTAATTCAGCCAACTTTAGCGCTCTGGCCATAAAAAATTCATCGAGAGGCATCGTCTTGGTCTTGTAAATGCGCAATCATATCGGTGAATTCGCTTAAATCTTGAAAACTACGGTAAACCGAGGCAAAGCGAACAAAAGCCACATGGTCTAATAGGCGTAATTCTTTCATGACTTTTTCGCCGAGCTGCTGCGCGCTAATTTCGCGTTCACCGCTGGCGATGAGTTCTTTTTTGATTTTATGTAAGGCTTGCTCTATCGCTTCGCTTGCAACCGGAC
>CAWUNX010000136.1:0-9080 GCA_963923905.1 uncultured Methylocucumis sp. | reverse complement strand
ACACAAGGAGTATCGTCGGCAGCGTCAGATGTGTATAAGAGACAGTTACTACCCGAGGCTTTTGCGGCAGTACGGGAAGCCTCAACACGCGTGTTTGGAATGCGCCATTATGATGTACAGCTCATAGGCGGCATGATTTTGTATGATGGCAAAATTGCTGAAATGAAGACGGGTGAGGGCAAAACTTTAATGGCAACTTTAGCTGCCTATTTAAATGCACTACCCGGTCGTGGCGTACATGTTGTGACTGTTAACGACTATTTAGCTAAGCGCGACTCCGAATGGATGGGGCGGTTATATGGGTTTTTAGGCTTAAGTACTGGCGTGATTTTAAGCCACATGGATCAGGCTTCTCGGCGTGTTGCGTATGCGGCTGATATTACTTATGGTACGAACAACGAATTCGGCTTTGATTATTTGCGCGATAACATGGCGTTTAGCTTAGAGCAAAAAGTTCAGCGCGATTTAAGTTTTGCTATCGTTGACGAGGTCGATTCAATCTTAATCGATGAAGCGCGTACACCACTAATTATTTCAGGGCCTACCGAAGACAGCACTGAGATTTATATTAAAACCAACGATATTATCCCGCTGTTAAGCAAGCAAGAAAAAGAAGACGAGCCGGGCGATTACACCGTTGATGAAAAAACCAAACAAATCCATTTAACCGAAGCCGGTCATGAGCATATCGAAGACCTAATGGTTAAGCATGGGCTGATTGCTGAAGGCACTAGCCTTTATGATGCCGGCAATATCCGCATGTTGCATTACCTCAATGCCTCGTTACGCGCGCATGTCTTATTCAAAAAAGACGTTGAGTATATTGTCGCTAACGGTGAAGTCATTATTGTTGACGAATTTACCGGTAGGATTATGCAAGGCCGCCGCTGGTCTGAAGGCTTACACCAAGCGATTGAGGCCAAAGAGCGGGTTAAAATTCAAAACGAAAACCAAACCTTAGCGTCTATTACGTTCCAAAATTATTTTAGGCTGTACGAAAAATTGTCCGGTATGACCGGAACGGCGGACACGGAAGCGTTTGAGTTGAATAAAATTTACGGCTTGGAAGTTATTGTCATTCCAACGCACAGACCGATGATTCGTCGTGACTTAGGCGATGTCGTATTTTTAACGGCAAAAGAAAAATATATAGCCGTTGTTGAAGATATTAAAGAGTGTGTTAGCCGTCAGCAACCTGTCTTAGTGGGTACTACCTCGATAGAAAACTCAGAGCTGTTAGCCATGTTGTTAAAACAGCAAGGCATTCCTCATGAAGTGCTCAATGCTAAACAACATGAACGCGAAGCGCATATTATCGAGCAAGCCGGTAAACCCGGTGGCGTAACGATTGCGACTAACATGGCGGGACGCGGTACCGACATCGTGTTAGGGGGTAATTTAGAAGCTGAGTTAAAAGCTTTAGGCGAAGAGGCTAGCGACGCTGATAAACAACGTGTGCGAGCTGAATGGCAAGCACGCCACGACCAAGTAGTCGCTGCGGGTGGTTTGCATGTTATAGGCTCAGAGCGCCATGAATCGCGGCGTATCGATAATCAGTTGCGTGGTCGTTCTGGCCGACAAGGTGACCCGGGTTCTACCCGCTTCTATTTATCGCTAGAAGACGACTTAATGCGTATTTTTGCGTCTGACCGTGTTGCTGCCTTAATGCAAAAATTAGGCATGGGTAATGGCGAAGCGATAGAACATCCGTGGGTAACTCGCTCTATCGAAAATGCACAACGTAAAGTAGAAAATCGTAACTTTGATATTCGTAAAGAAATCTTAGCCTATGACGACGTTGCCAATGATCAGCGTAAAGTGATTTATGCGCAACGCAATGAATTAATGGCGGCCAAGCAAATTTCCGACATTATTGAAATCATCTTAGAGGATGTGGTTAACACGTTTATTACCCAATATATTCCGCCTAAGACCATGATGGAGCAATGGGCGTTAGATGATTTAGAAGAAAACTTATTGCAAGAGTTTAATGTGTTAATTCCTGTTAAACAAATGCTAGAGCAAGATACGAATCTTACTGAAGAAGGCTTGCGTAAGCGTATTTATCAAGCGTTATTAGAAGAGCATCAAAGTAAAGCCGGCCACTTGGGTGAAGAAGTCTTACAACATTTTGAAAAATCAGTGATGTTGCAAGTCTTAGATAATAGCTGGAAAGAACATTTAGCGGCGATGGATTACTTACGCCAAGGCATTCATTTAAGAGGTTACGCGCAAAAAGACCCGAAACAAGAGTATAAGCGCGAAGCTTTTGAAATGTTTACCAGCTTGCTAGATCATATTAAATATGAAGTCATTAGTATTTTGTATAAAGTGCAAGTTAAGCAAGAGGAAGATTTGCAGCTAATGGATGAGCAAATGCAAGCACCTAGAGAGATGCATTTTGAACATGCACAAGCGCTAGGTATTACCGAACTTGACAGCGACGATGCCGAGCAAGAGTTAGACCCGGATAAAATGCAGCCTGTTGTCAGAACAGGGAACAAAGTCGGTCGCAACGATCCTTGCCCGTGTGGTTCTGGCTTAAAATATAAGCAGTGTCATGGAAAACTAAGCTAAGTTACGAGTAGCACAGATGAGACATAAACCTGGTAAGCCTAAGGCCTACCAGGTTTTTTTTTGAGTGAAGCGTATCGAACTGAACCGTCAAGCTGTCGGAGATTACTATGAGCATTATTGCATTACTAGCGATTGGCTTTTCATTGGGGGCGGTGTTGTTGCTAATGCTAGCAAAACAGTGTCAACAGCCGCTGCTATCCGATGGTATTACCGACTCGCTTGCAGGCTTTATGCTGCTTTTAGGGCTGGCGATTATTCAATGTGTGCATTTAGGCGTAATCACACAGTTATTCGATGGCTTTCATACGCGCGGGTATGCGCTGGTGTTATATAGCATAGCCCCCTGTTTTTACTTCTATAGCCGACAAATACTAAAAGCTCATATTTATTATCATTCGCTTGATTATTGTCATGCAATACCGTTGTTATTAGGTTTGTTATTGCCTTATCGTTTGGCTGTGCCTGGTGCGTTTGTTGTTGGGTGTGGCTATTTACTCTGGTTGGCGTTAAACGTTTATCAACTTCGCGCACAGCGCCAACGGTTTCACTTAGAATTGTTAGCTTTAGCTACGTTGTTTGTCATTGCTATTGCGGTGTTGTTGCTGGTATTTATTAAACCGTTGTTAACTGAACAGACCTTTGTCGTCGGTTATAGTGTGTTAATCAGCTTAGCGGTGTTTATCGCGATGCTGACATTACTGCGTTTTCCTACGATTGTGAATGATATTAGCGAGGCCGTGCAGGCCAGTTATATCGAATCTACGTTAAAAAATGTCGATAAGACAACACTGTTAGCCAAATTGGATGAACTGATGGTAAAAGACCAGTTATATCGGCTGGAAACATTGAATTTAGCTATGCTGGCTGAGCAATTAGCCATAACACCGCATCAGTTATCCGAATTGATTAATACTGAATGCCAACAAGGGTTTTCTAAGTATATCCGCCAACATCGCGTTAATGAGGCTAAGCGCTTATTAATTGCAGAACCTAATGCCTCTGTGTTAGCGATTGGCTTATCGGTGGGGTTTAACACGCAATCCAATTTTTACGCGGCATTTAAAGAGCTTGTTGGTATGACACCAGGGCAGTATAGAAAAAACCAGCGCGAGACGGGTTAAGGTTTTTATGAAGGTTATTCCTGTAATTGATTTAAAAAATGGCTTAGTTGTTCATGCTAAGCGGGGTCAACGTGATGCGTATCAGCCGATACGTTCTTGTTTGGGCTGCGAGCCTGATATTTTTTCTGTAATCAATGCGTTGTTGGCCTTAGCAGAGTTCGATACATTTTATATTGCCGACTTAAATGCGATTACCGGGCATTCAACGCACGAGCATGATACGCTACTTCATCACGTTGTGCAGGCTTATCCTAGGCTTCAATTTTGGGTGGATAAGGGTTATCAACAAGCTGAGCAGGTTGTCTCGTTGGCGTATTATCCCGTGTTAGGTAGCGAATCGTATAATGACGAAAATTTGGCTGTGCTGAGCGGGTTTCACAAGCGTTTTGTATTATCGCTGGATTACCAAGGGGATGAAGCGCTAGGCGCTAAGGCATTATTTTCAGACACACGTTATTGGCCGGAACATGTAATATTAATGACTTTAGCTCAAGTGGGTAGCGGGTTAGGTCCGGATTTTATGCGCTTAAGCGCGTATCGTCAGCGCTACCCGCAGCAGTCGTTTATTGCTGCGGGTGGTGTCAGAACAGAAGATGATTTGCTTAGGTTAAAAGTAATGGGTATAGACACGGCTTTAGTGGCGAGTGCGTTGCATTCAGGTGCATTAGGTCGTACAGAATTATGTCGCGTAATAGAGTAGCATTCCGAGATAAGATTGCTTTTGAACAATCAAGGTAAATGTTCCTTAGCAATCATGCTGTGTGGTCGTTAAAATGGCTGAACCATCAGTAAGTTGGTGGTTTGCAAGATAATCAAGTCGGAGGACAGCAATGAAAATGGCGCGACTTTTGGTCAGTTTTTTGTTCGTGTGTTTGCTTGCTATTGGCGCTTATCTTGCTGGCTGGGTTAAACCACCGTTGCTGCAATCACAAATTTACGCTGAACATTTAGGTGAAATCAGAGTGACCAAGCATTTATGGGGTGAGCTAGGATTAGCCATTGTGTTTGTTGATACTGGAAAATTTCCGGCAGACAAGCTTGCGCATTCGATTGCATCATTGGGGTTAAATACCGCTATTATAGATACTGCGAAACTATTGGCTGAATATCAGCCAAACTCAGGTAATTGCTTGGGACAAGACCTTATTACAAAAGCGTTAAACTCAATTTCCGCTGGAGTGCAAATAAAGTCAGATTATCATGTAATTATCGCCGGGATAGGAGATGGGGCCTTGCTGCCCTTCATTAATGCCGAAACGGCTTCACCCCTGTCATCTACTAATATTTCTGTCGAATTTTCGATACAACTCGCGGATAAACTCACGTTATGTTCGCCGTTAACGGCGCAAAATACAGCTTTACTATCGTTAAAACAGCCGTGGCGTTCAGTTTGGACGGATCATCCAGCACCAGAAACAGCACTATTTGTAAAATCCTTAGCAAACAGCGACACTCGTATTGCTGATTACAGTACGCCTCTGGATACGGTACTAATTGACGAATTGAATAAAGTAGTTGGCTCAACTCAGCAAAATGAATTAACTTTGCCGGTAGTTGAAGTCTCTACGGGTAAAGCCGGTGGTAATTTGACGTTGTTTTATTCCGGAGACGGCGGTTGGCGCGATCTCGATAGAGCCGTCGCGCAAGAAATGTCTAGGCAAAGTTACCCAGTCGTCGGAATCGATGTGCTACGCTACTTTTGGCAACATAAAACACCGGAACAGGCCGCAGCCGATTTAACAGCAGCTATTGCATATTATCGGCAAAAATGGGGTATTGAATCGTTTATTTTAGCGGGTTACTCGTTTGGTGCCGATATTATGCCTGCTGTATATAATCGCTTGTCTGCTCAAGATCAAGCTCGTATTCCGCTAATCGTGTTATTAGCACTTGGCAAGCAAGCTGATTTTGAGATTCATGTGTCTGGCTGGTTAGGTAAAAATGGAGGCGAACTCGCTGTTATGCCAGAGTTACACAAGGTATCACCCGCTAAAATTTTATGTATTTACGGAAAAGAGGAGCAAGCCGAAACGGGTTGTACAGACTTACAGAATACTGCTGCTCATGTGTTGGAGTTACCTGGAGGGCATCATTTTGATCAAGATTACCCAAAACTTACACAGCGAATCTTAGCTGATTACAATCAGCATGGTATTCACTAACCGATATTTACTAATGGACTAAACATGAGCCTTGAATTTTTTAGATTAGCGGCCAAAAAAATTGCGCATTGGTTTCCAGTAGTATTGTTCGGTTGTGCATTATATATTGTCCATATACAGCTTAAAGGTCATGATTTAATTGATATTTTGTCGTCATTACGAGCGATGCCGGCGTCTATCATCGGTGCTGCTTTTATGCTAACACTGATCAATTATCTAGTTTTAGCTGGTTATGATGGGTTAGCGTTGCGCTTTACCGGCTATAAACAAATCCCCGTGCTTAAAATGATAGCCGCCGCGATGCTTAGCTATGCGATTAGTAATAACACTGGTCATGCTTGGCTTGCAGGCGGTTCTATCCGCTACCGGTTTTATTCAAAATGGGGTGTTTCTGGTTGGGATGTAATAAAAATCTCACTGTTTCAGACGATTACTTATTTATTAGGCGCCTTGAGCTTAGGGTTAGCAGGTAGCTTAATGCTACCTTATTACTTAACGAGTACCTCACAAGAACCATCTGCTATTCCTTGGCTTGCAGTAATTTGCGCTGCCACTTTACTGGTTTATTGGGCAATTATTTTAATATGGCGTAAGCCTTTAACAATCAAAGGAATTGAACTGGCTTTACCATCGCCCATGATGACATTATGGCAAACCGTGGTCGCTAGCGTTGACATCGTATTATCGTCAACTGTGTTATGGGTATTATTACAGGGAGATTTGGATATAAGCTTTGGTGCGTTTATTGTCGTTTTCGTTGTAGCTCAGGTTGTTGGCGTCATTAGTCAAGTGCCTGGTGGTATCGGTGTGTTTGAAAGCGCTTTTCTATGGCTAATGTCGGCAATTGATGTCACTAATCAACATATCGCATTGGTAAGTGCATTATTGTTGTTCCGAGCGATTTATTATTTTCTTCCGTTGTTTTCTGCTGGTGTCGGATTATTAGGTTTTGAAGTCTATAGCCGTCGTCGAACGCTTGCTGCACATAGCCGATTGTTAACAAAAATACTTGCTACATTAGTACCGCAAATTTATTCATTGCTTTTATTAATAGCTGGCGGCATTTTGCTAGTGTCCGGCGCAATTCCGGCTAATATTAATGCAATGCAGTGGTTACGAGAATTAATACCTCTACCTGTCGTTGAATTATCCCATTTAGCGGGAAGCTTAATCGGTTTATTGTTGGTATTTTTAGCCAGAGGGATACGATTAAAACTAGACGCAGCATGGTATGGTAGTTTATTACTGCTTGGTTTGGGTATCATCGCGTCATTGTTAAAAGGATTTGATTGGCGGGAGGCATTCATACTGCTTTGTGTCTTATTGCTTTTTTTGCCTTGCCACAGTTATTTCCAACGGCAATCCAAGCTATTAGGTATGACATTTTCAAAACAATGGCTAGCTTCTATTACTATCGTGCTAACCGGTTCGCTTTGGCTAGGTTTTTTTGCCTATCGTGATATTGAATACGCTAATGAGTTATGGTGGCAATTCTCTTATGAAGGCAATGCGCCAAGATTTTTAAGAGCTACCTTGTTGATAATTGTTGTAACAGTCATTTATGGGTTATCACGCCTATTAAGCGTCGCTCCACCACGAATTTTTGCTAAGCCCAGCTCGCACGAGCTTATTGCCGCTAAACACATCGTCACTCAAAGCTATCAAACCCAAGGCTTTCTGGCGTTATTAGGCGATAAGCATTTGTTTTGGAATAAAGAGCGCGACGCTTTCATTATGTTCGCAGTGACGCCTAACTATTGGATTGCTATGGGCGATCCGATAGGAAATGCCGCATCGATTGATGATTTGCTTTGGGCCTTTTATGAGCAAGCAGATAACTACGGCGCTAAGTCTATTTTTTATCAAATTAGTGAAGATAACTTATCTTGTTACTTAGACCTGGGGCTGTCCTTATACAAGTTTGGCGAAGAGGCTTTAGTTGATTTATCGGCGTTTAGTTTAAAAGGCAAACGCCACGAAGCCTTGCGCAGTGCCAGTAATAAGTTCAATAAAATGGGCTATAGTTTTGAAATCTTAACAGCTGACGCTGTAGAACAAGCGATGCCAGTATTACGACAAATTTCAGATGCTTGGCTAACAAAAAAAATACTAAAGAAAAAGGATTTTCACTAGGTTTTTTTGCTGAAGCCTATTTAAAACACACCGCAATTGCGGTGATTAAAAACGAGCTAGGTCAAATTAAGGCTTTTGCTAATCTCTGGCAAACTGAGAATCGGCAAGAACTGTCAATTGACTTAATGCGTTACCATCCCGATAGCCCTAAAGGGATTATGGATTTTTTATTTGCTCAATTAATGTTGTGGGGGCAAGCTCAACAGTACCAGTGGTTTTCATTGGGCATGGCGCCATTGGCTGGGTTAGAACGCAGGCCGCTAGCGCCGCTTTGGCATAAAGTGGGGGCTATGATATTTGATATGGGTGACCAATTTTATAATTTTGGTGGTCTCTACGAATATAAAGCTAAATTTTGTCCACAGTGGCGGCCGCGTTATTTAGCGGCGCCACCAGGGGTTGCAGCGTTTTTTGCCTTAATGGCGATTACTCGGCAAATTTCCGGTAGTTGGCAGGGAATTGTTAGTAAATAAGCAATTTTTAACCTTTATACTAACGCCAACCTAAATGCCAACCTAATCTTGGGTGATACCAACCCCAGCCATAATGCGGGTGGTAACGCCATGAATAACCAGGGCCTGGCACTGCATACGTTGGTTTCACAATCGCGGTAGGTGTAACTACGGCTGGTTCAGCTACACAGCCACCCACTAGGGCGATAAAACTGATTAAAATGATTAGTTTTTTCATAATACATTCCTTATTGCTTAGATTAAACTGGAATACACGCTAATCTCAGTTTATCCAGATTTCATCAATAGCACACCTAACTTAAGGAGATGTGTGGCGCTTTGTTTTGGTATTTAGCTCTTTGGTGTCATCGCTAATCGAATCAATAGGTTTTTTAGTGAAATCATCGGCAGTGGCATTAAACGGAAGCGGGAGCGATGACAGTAATACAATAGCTGTGAAGCGTGCCGCTTTATGTAAATGTTTTTTCATAAGAGTTCCTGTTGAGCAGTGTATCAGTCGGTTATTTTTTGAAAAAAGTTAATTTATTTTTTAAATTTGCTATGTTGTTTTTAATAGCCGTCTGTAGTGGTCTAATAATAACGGACAGAGAGATAGGTTGATAAACTAAAAACAC
>CAWUNX010000135.1:0-9096 GCA_963923905.1 uncultured Methylocucumis sp. | reverse complement strand
GGTTGATTTTCATGCTATTACTATAGCGGTTTTTGGTCGGGCTGAGTAGTTACTAAAAGCTACGCATACACCCTGTACAATACAGCCTAGTCGGCATGGCTTTATTAATGTTTTACATATTGCTAATCGCCTGGTCAGAACAAGTCGAATTTAAATATGCATATAGCATTGGTGCTAGCGCGTGTACACTGCTGTTAACCTGTTATTTTGGCGCCATTTTAAAAAGCGTGAAACTTGGCTTGTTATTAGGCGTTAGTTTAGCGGTGTTATACGCCGTGTTGTATGTGATTTTACAATCCGAAAATAATGCGTTGTTAATGGGCAGCCTGCTCACGTTTGCCTTATTGTCGATATTAATGCTAACGACTCGGCATTTCGACTGGTATGCATTGACTCGTCAAAACGAAGCTATCGACGAGTTTGAATCAGAGCGTTCCTGCTAAACCCAGACTCTACACAAGTTGACTAATCGTTTAAATCAACGTACCTGTGATTCTTAGCAAAAAAATAATCCATTTAATTTCAATCGATTACAAAACTTGTGTAGATAATCCTATTTTCAACCGATGTTTTTTAATGATTCAATCCACACCCAACCTCATCCGTCGAATGACGCCCGCCGATGAACTAGCGATGGAGCGATAATATGCCGCAACCATTTTAATCGTTTTTTTATGATAGAATCCGACAACAGACTGGTGACCGCCCCAGCCGAACTTACGACACTCGCAGATAACACTAATAATGGCCTACGAATTACTGCTTAAAACCTTACAAGATAAGGGTAAACTCTCAGCTTCGGAATTAAAAAAAGTCGAACGGGTAAAAAAAGGCTCAATGGGCGAAAATTTACCGCATTTACTCGTTAAATTAGGTTTATGCTCGGAAAGTGATGTTGCCGATGCTTTTGTCGAATCAGGCCACTATGAAAGAATCGCCTCAGACCAATACCCGCTAGAACCGCAACTACCACAGTCCATCTCACTACGTTTTTTAAAACAATTTCATATCATTGGCTTAGCCCAGCACGATAACGCGCTTAGCGTCACCATGATGGACCCTGAAGACCAATTTGTCTTAGATGCGTTAAAACTGGCGACCGGTAAAACCATTATTCCAAAGGTTGGTCTGCTCTCTGAAATCGATACCGCCCTGGAAGTACAATACGGTGAAGGCCGTTCGCAAATGGATCAAATCGTCGATAATTTATCAATGGATGATGTCGGTGAAGAAGACTTAGAGCATTTAAAAGACTTAGCAAGCGAAGCACCGGTTATCAAAATGGTTAACCTCATCATGCAACGCGCGATAGAGACTAAAGCCTCGGATATCCATATTGAGCCGTTTGAACAAACGCTAAAAGTGCGCTTACGCATAGACGGCGTGTTGCAAGAAATCGACGCGCCGCCGGTTAAATCCACTGCCGCTGTGATTTCGCGGATAAAAATCATGGCTAAACTCAACATCGCCGAACGCCGTCTACCGCAAGATGGCCGGATTAAAGTGCAGATGTTAGGCAAAGAATTGGATTTGCGGGTGTCAACGATACCAACAATGTACGGCGAAAGCGTGGTTATTCGTTTATTGGATAAAGAAAATACCGTATTAGACTTTGCAGCCCTTGGCTTTGCCGGTATGCATTTACAACGCTTTTTAGACGTACTGGCATTACCGCATGGCATTATCTTAATCACAGGTCCTACCGGTAGTGGTAAATCGACCACGATGTACGCAGCATTAAAACGCTTAAACACGTCTTCGCGCAAAATTCTCACTGTCGAAGACCCGGTTGAATATCAAATGGAAGGTATTAACCAGATTCAAGCCAAGCCCCAAATTGGCTTAACGTTTTCTGCTGCATTACGTTCTATTGTTAGGCAAGACCCGGATGTCATTATGATTGGTGAGATGCGTGACTTAGAAACCGCCAGAATCGCCGTACAATCTGCGCTTACCGGACACTTAGTGTTATCAACCCTGCATACTAACGATGCTGCCGGTGGCGTAACACGATTATTAGACATGGGCTTAGAAGAATATTTATTAACCTCAACGGTTAACGGCATTTTAGCCCAGCGTTTAGTGAGAAAGTTATGCGCGGTCTGTAAGCAAAGCCAACCCGCCAGTGAGCAATTAATTAATGAACTAAGATTACGGCGCTTTGTCCCTGACGGCGAGATTGTATTACAGCAAGCGCACGGTTGCCCGGCGTGTAATAACACCGGGTATCGTGGTCGTATGGCGATTATCGAATTTTTACCAATGACCGACCCTATCCGCAAACTCATCATGGCGCATGAAGAAGCTGGTGCAATTGAAAAATTAGCAATAGCCGAAGGGATGCAAACCTTATTTGAAAATGGTTTAACCAAAGTCATAGAAGGCTCAACTACCTTAGAAGAAGTCATGCGAGTCACCTCAGAATAATATGGCGTTATATTCCTACAAAGCGGTTAACACAGCAGGCGAAACTGAAGAAGGTGTAAGAGAAGCCGGGGACGAAACCCAGCTTATCAAAGCCTTGCAAAGCGAAGGTTATATCCCTATCAAAGTGACTAGCGCACGAGCTAAGTCATTATTTAGCTTATCGAGTAATAACCAAAATCGATTAACGCAAAAAGAAATTGGCTTGTTTACCTCAGAACTCGCCACGTTATTAGACTCAGGATTACCGCTGGATAAATCGTTATTAGTGTTAATGGAGTTAACCGAAGACAACGAACGCTTAACCAAACTCATCGCTAAAGTATTAGAAAAAGTCAAAAGTGGCTCATCCCTAGCCGATGCGTTGGAATTACAAGCGGGCGTGTTTACTAAATTTTATTTAAACATGATACGCGCCGGTGAAGCTGGTGGTGGTTTAGGTGAAGTGCTGTCACGCTTGTCTGAATATTTGGAAAGCTCGCAAGAATTAAAAGACACCGTCAGCACCGCGCTGATTTATCCTTCGATTTTGCTAGGCATGTCGCTGGTATCGGTGTTTATCATGCTGACGTTTGTCGTACCGCAATTCTCGGAAATGTTTGCCAGCGCCGGTAAAGCTTTGCCGGTATCAACGCAAATCGTGGTGGCAGCAGCCGAATGGTTACAAAGCTACTGGTGGGTATTGCTGTTATTGATTGTCGGTATTTCTAGCTATATGAAATACCAGCTTGCCGACCCCATCCGGAAAAAAGTCTGGGACGGGCGTTTTTTAAAACTGCCTTTATTTGGCCAAATTTTGTTGAATAAAGAAACAGCCAATATTAGCCGAACCTTGGGTACGCTGTTGGGTAATGGTGTGTCTATCATTTCGGCGTTAGTCATTGTGCGCGAAACGGTCGATAATCTTGTCGTTGCCGCCGCAATTGCCGATACTGAAGAGCAATTAAAGCAAGGTCGGCACATGTCCGATATGTTATTGGAAAAAGGTTTATTTCCGAAAATGGCGATGCAAATGATAAAAATGGGCGAAGAAACCGGGCGTCTGGAAGAGATGTTACTGAGGGTGGCAACCATTTATGATAAACAACTTAGAGTGGCTATTTCGCGAATGCTAGCGTTATTAGAACCAGCGTTAATTATTACCTTGGGTTTAGTCATCGCAGGTATTATCGTATCCATCTTGTTGGCGATTTTAAGCGTTAACGATTTAGCCTTTTAGTTAATCTTTACA
The DNA here is from genome assembly GCA_963923905.1 of uncultured Methylocucumis sp. Lineage (GTDB taxonomy): Bacteria > Pseudomonadota > Gammaproteobacteria > Methylococcales > Methylomonadaceae > Methylovulum. Next base: position 5,441 of record CAWUNX010000135.1, on the reverse strand, counting down.
AAACTATGGAAAAAACAATGAAATTCATTAAAAAACAAACACAAGCAGGTTTTACCTTACTCGAATTATTAGTGGTCTTAGGCATTATTGCAATGTTAGCCGGTATCGTCGGCCCGCAAGTCATGAAACACATGGGCGAATCCAAAACTAAAGCCGCTAAAGTGCAAATTGAAGACTTAGCAGCGACATTAGACATGTATAAGCTGGATGTCGGCCATTATCCTAGCACTGAAGAAGGCCTAAACGCCTTGGTAGAAGCCCCAGATAGCGCAAAACGTTGGAACGGCCCATATTTACAAAAAACCAAAGTACCATTAGACCCTTGGCAACAAGAATACCATTATGTATCACCCGGCGAGCACGGCAAATTTGACTTATTTTCGCTAGGCGCTGACGGCAAAGAAGGTGGCGAAGGCGAAGATCAAGACTTAGTGAGCTGGGAATAAACTCATGGCTACACACTTTAGCAGGGACAGGGTATTTAGGGTGCGGGTGTTGGCAGCAGGGATGCTGCCATCAAGCCTACAGGGATGTATTTACGGCGTCCTGCACCCTGAATACTCTGTCTCGCCTTACGTTGGTAGCCAACTCATTAAGTGGTCTTATGATGGCACAGTTTAAACAACAAGGCTTTACGCTAATCGAATTATTAGTCGTCCTAGTCATAATCATCATAGGATTTTCAGCTATTAGCATTAGCATTTCCTCTGGCAATGATACTGCTGAATTGAAAGCAGCCGCACGCGATATTATCTCCGCCTTTCGTTACGCGCGCGGGCAAGCTTTAATGGCACATCAACAAATAACAGTTGATTTCGACTTAGAAGAAAACACCTACACGTTAAGCAATCGCGAACGTGTCTATAACATACCTGATGACATTAGCTTAACCATAGTGACAGCGCAGAGTGAATTAACCGGACAAAACCAAGGCAGTATTCGCTTTTACGGCGATGGTTCATCTACCGGCGGTCGGGTCACCTTGACCAGAAACAATACTAAACAGCAAATCGACATTAATTGGCTAACAGGCGGCGTTGAACTCAATGATAATTTCGATGCAGACGAACAATAAACAACAAGGATTTTCTTTATTGGAAATTCTCATCGCCTTCGCGATTTTAGCCATATCATTAACGATTTTATTAAAGATTTTTTCTGCCGGTACCAATACGGCTATCGTTGCCGAAGAATATACCACCGCAGTACAAATTGCCGAATCCCTAATGACGCAAGTCGGCGTCGTCACACGCATACAACCCGGCGAAACGTCTGGTGATGAAAACGAACGCTACCATTGGCGAATTTTTATCACACCGTATTTACCTGACCCTAATTTAGTCGATATAAAACAGCTTAAGCTATTAATGTACCAAGTCGTAGTCACAGTGAGCTGGAGTGACGGAGGCAACGGCGAGCGGCAATTAGAATTATCAACGTTAAAACTTGGTACAGAAGAATCGGCATGACATCCCCGCGTTTAACTTGCCGACCTGCAAATGGCTTTACCTTAATGGAGGTGTTAATTGCCATGACACTGTTAAGCGTCATGGTGTTACTGCTATTTAGCACCTTACGCACGTCAGCGGAGAGTTGGGATAAAGGCGAAAATAAAATCGCCGACGTCAATGAAGTCGCTGTCGTCTATAACTTTTTTCAGCAGCATTTAGCGTCAGCTAAGCCTATATGGGATGACTTTACTGAACCAGGAAAAAGAACCTTTGGCTTTCAAGGCCGTAGCCAAGCCTTGCAATTTATTGGCGAATTCCCTGCCAGTGCCGAGCGCGGCGGCTTACAATTATTTACTATTGAATTTAAAGCCGACCCCGATGCCATCGAACAAACACCTAGCTTAATAGAAGTCACCGTCACGCCGTTTTTTCCTAGTCGCGATAACGAAAGCCTTTCCAAAGAAGAAGTCACCTTAATCAAACAGGTCGCTCATTTTGAATTGAGTTATTTTGGTACCGATCAAGAAGGTGATTTAAGCTGGCAAACTGAATGGTTGGATAAAGACACGCAACCGAAGTTAATCAAAATCAGCCTCGCCAAAGAAAACGGCCTATACTGGCCTGATATGGTGGTTGCGTTAAAAATTGCCGCTAACAACAATGACACCGCATTGAACGAAGAAAATAGTGACGAAAACAGCAGTGAAGATGATAACGATGCCGGTGGCTTAGAAGAAGAACCCTCAGAGGAGGAGCAATAATAATGCAGCCTCACGTCATTACGCTAACCCGGCTCAGAACACAGCAACAAGGTTTTGCTTTAGTACTGGCGCTTTGGGTATTGAGTTTATTAACCATCATGGCCGGTAGCTTTGCGCTTAACATTAAACGCGAATCAGCGGTAATTGCCAGCGTTAAAAACAGCGCTGAAGCCCATGCTTTAGCTGAAACCGGTCTGACTATAGCCAGCCTCATGCTGTTAAATCCCGATGAAAAAAAACGTTGGCGCGCTGACGGCAGTGTTTATCAAATTACCGATGCGGGTTTACTGAATAAAGATGATGCGGAAGTTAGGATTCGCATGATTTCTGAAAATGGCAAAATCGACATTAATAAAGCTGAGCAAAAGCTACTCGCGGCATTGCTAGCACATTCACCGATACAAGACGAACACGAACAAACTAAAATTGTCAGTGCCATTATGGATTGGCGTGATGAAGATGATTTACTCAATATCGATGGCGCTGAAGCCGACGAATATAAAGATGCCGGATTAAAATATAAGCCTAGAAATAAACCTTTTCAAACCTTAGGTGAATTACAAATGGTTTTAGGCATGACGCCTGAATTATACCAATGGCTAACACCGCTAATTACGGTTTACTCTGGACAAGCGAATGTTAACGCTAGGCTGGCTACTAAAGAGGTTTTACGGGTATTGCCAGATATCGATGAAGACATGCTAGACACATATTTTAAAGAGCGTACAGACAATATTAACAAAGGCTTACCGCCACCACCGCTGCCGTTTAATGGCGGGACGCAAAGCAATAACAGCCAAACAAGCTCGGCTGCGGGTAATCAAACCCTAACGATTATTGCCGAAGCACAACTCGATGACGGCTCTACTGCAATGATTCATGCCGTTATTGCTACTGGCGTCGAAGCTAACAGCGGTCAGTTATACCGGGTCTTAGAATGGCAACGTAATGCAATTAATGAAGACTCTTTATTTGCCGAAACCCTAGGCGCAAGCGCCATCAGCGATTTATTAATTCCTGAATATGATGAACCTAAACACTAATCTTGATATGGATTTTAAGACGTTCTTGCGCTGGTGGCGTAGAGAACTGTGCTTATTAGTGCCTAAACCTATCAAACGTTTAATCAGCGATAACCAAGGCGTTATTGTTATTCACTCGACACCAGAGGGTCTAGCGATTCGCTATTTTAGCGATGACGTTTTGCTAAATACCGAAGAAGAGGGTCACTATGAAGGCGAACTCATCGCAAACGTAGAGCGGCGCGAAGCTAGTATAGAACAGGCTAAGCAGCAGCTAGCCAACGACGTCCGCCTTGGCAAAGCCCCTATTATATTACGCTTATCGGAGCGCGAAGCCATTAGCAAAGCGCTAAACTTACCGATAGCGGCTAAAGAAAATTTAACCCAAGTAGTCGCCTATGAATTAGACCGCTATACGCCGTTTACGCCCGAACAAGTGTATTTTGCCGTCACTCAAGATAACAATAGCCAACACGACCAAGAGCAACTTAAAGCGTTGCTGATATTAACTCCGCGAGAAGTGTTAGATGGCTTATATGAGGATTGTAAAGCGCTGGGGCTAGCGCCACAAATCGCCGATTATCAAAATTCGCCTAACCGCTTACATACGCTTGAAGATGGCTATAATTTATTACCCGACTGGTTACAGCAAAAAAGCTCAAAAACACCCAAGCTTATTCATGCTTCATTGATTGCTAGCATTATTGTTTTAAGCTTAACCGCATTAGTTTTACCTGTTTGGTTGCAGTATCAAACCGTAACCGCACTCGGCGATAAAATCAAATTGATAGAAAAAGAAGCAAAAAAAATCAAAGCCTTAGAATCCGAGATTGATGCAGTGGTTAATGAAAGCCAAAAACTCATAGACGAAAAAAATGCCTCCCCTAAAGTCGTTGAGATGCTTAATACATTAAGTGCTGTTATTAAAGATGACACCTGGTTATCGTATTTGCAATATTCCGATAAACATCTCCAAATTCAAGGCGAATCGCCCTCGGCATCAACGCTTATCGGTGTATTAGAAGAAACCGAGATGTTCTCCAAAGCACGTTTTGTCTCACCCGTAACGCAAAATAACGTCACCAAATTAGAACGCTTCCAAATCACCGTTGATACGACAGCCCAAGCAGGAACAGAAGACCATGCCAGCACTGAAAACTAAGCTCGCCTTACCGACGATGCCACCACAACGCTGGATAGCGCTAGGCTTGTTTTTACTGGTCGTTGCTCTCATTGCGTTACTTATCATCGTGCCGGTAATTTCTAAAAGCATGGCGTTAGCAGAAACCAAAGATTCGCTGTTATTTAAGCTACAACAATATGAGCGCATCTTAGCTAAAAAAGACACGGTATTAGCTGAAATTGATAACATCAAGCAACAACATGAGGAACAAGGCTATTTTAATAGTCAAGAAACTGATGCCTTAGCATCAGCTGAAATGCAAAATTTCATAAAAAAAACTATTGTTGATGCCGGTGGTGAATTAAGCAGCACCCAAGCCTTACCTGTTAATAGCAAAGACGACTTTAACCGCATTACGGTTCGGGTTCGTATGACCGGTAACAGCGAAGAGCTGCGCTCGATACTGTATAAAATCGAAACCTCGACACCGCTTATTATCATTGATCAAATCGATATTCGCCCGATGCGCGGCAAACGCAACCCAAATACCCATAAAATCGAGCCTAGTAACGACTTAAACGTCAATTTTCAAGCCATTAGCTTTATGAGAAAACCCAGCGAATGAAAACAAAAGCCATTATCGCGCTAGGCGCTGTATGCGCTTTGCTGTTATTAATCATTATCGGAGAGCTAGTGTATGCAAGGTTTGCCGAGCAAGCCTTGCTCAATACCCATGCTGCTGCCGATAAAAAAACCACTTCCAGCGAAATACCTAGCCTCGATTTAACCAAACAAAGCGAAGACAGTTTCGACGACATGGTGACACGCCCCCTCTTCGTAGAAGGACGCAAACCGGTACCCGAAACAGCGGCAACGCAAACGCAAGCTAGTACGGTTAACGCTAAATTCGATTGGCAACTCGATGGGGTATTTACCTCGCATAAACAACTGGTTGCGCTTGTGGCTAGAACCACAACTAAAGTCCCTAAAGATAACTTTCGCAAGCTCAAGGTTGGCGATGACTTAGATGGTTGGAAAATCACTGAGCTTACTAAAGAAAAAATGAAACTAACCCAAGAAGGTA
>CAWUNX010000134.1:0-9127 GCA_963923905.1 uncultured Methylocucumis sp. | reverse complement strand
TGAGATTGAAGAAGAAAAAGGTAAAACAGTTGGTAAAGGTGAGTTATTTAATGATGACCCCAATAAGCCAGGCATTTTTTACCCTGTTGATTGGTCTAGCTCTGGATTAGCTTCAGTTCAAGATCGCTACGACAACACAAAATTAACATGGTTTAAACAGTGGCTAAAGCAACTTTATATTGTCAGCATTAACCCAAGTAACCTTGTCATAGAATTCAATAAAGGCAAAGCTCACCCAGAAAAAGATGACTTATCAGACTATCCCGCATGGTTAAATTATTTGAATAATGAAAACAGAGAGGGCATTTTTGAAGTTGAAAAAATACTGAAAGAAATCATTTCTGGTTTTAAAACATTTAAATTTAGTCAGGCTGGCTCGAAAAAAATTTTAGAAGTAAAAATTGACAAAGACATTTACCGCTTTGATGAATTGTCTGATGGCCAACAAGCACTAGCAATCCTTTATACATTAATCTTTTGTGTACCTGACAATTCAGTGATTTGTATCGATGAACCCGAAAATTTTTTGGCTTTACCCGAAATTCAGCCTTGGCTGAATGCGCTTGAAGAGCAAATCAAGGAAAAAAACTTACAAGCCTTATTGATTTCACATCACCCAAGTTTAATTAATTTGTTAGGTCCAAGTTTAGGCTGCTGGTTTTCAAGGCAAGACGGTAACCACACTCGAAGCCAAAAAATCGGTGAACAGGAAAAAGGGGGATTATCGCTTGCGCAATTAATTGAAATTGGCTGGATTTATGGCGATTAATCTTAGAGGTTACCGGATTACGGTGCTTTGTGAAGATAAACCACAATATGATTTTATAAAAGCCTATGCGAAATTATTGGGTGCAACCAAAATTAATCGACTCCCTGCTGCGTATAATAATGCAACCGTGCTAAATCACTACCCTACTGCCGTTAAAGATTACCGACGTTTTGCGAGTGAAAACATCATACTGTTAGTCATGATTGACGCCGATGAAAAAACTATACAAGAAAGGCTAAAGGAATTTGACGAAAAATTAGATAGTGAAAAAGCCAGATTAAATCAGCCTACACGATTGGATAACGAAAAAATTTTGCTGTTTGTGCCTATCCGCAATATTGAATCTTGGTTTTATTACATTGAAACACAAGCTGAACATATCGAAACTAAAACCGATAGCTCTGGCAAACTGATTAGCTATAAAAATCAGTCTATAAATCAAGACATCAGCAAATTGGTCAATCGATTAAAAGATGACATTTGCCTAAATGGTTTACCGGACAACACCCCGTCTTCATTACATCATGCTTGTAATGAATTGAAACGATTGGCTTAACCATTTATACCAAAACACTTATGACTCACTTCTTTAACACCGTTCGCATTACTAATTTTAAATCGCTTAAAGATGTCACGTTAAATGACTGTAAGCGCATTAATGTGCTGATTGGTAAACCGAATGTGGGTAAGTCAAATATTTTGGAGGCGCTGGGGTTATTTGGGATTGGTTGTCTTCACTACAGTAAAAACAAAAAACTCACTCAACTAATACGCTTCGAAAATATACCTGAATTGTTTTTTGATGGCGAAATTAAGGAAATTATTTCCGTAATCGTTAATAACGGCGAACTAAAATGCCGTATTAAACATATAAGAACGAACTCTGAGCCCTCTTATAGTGGCGCTGATAATCAAATAGATGTATGTTTATCTGATAACAACAATGCGGATAACAAAAAGACATCGTTACTCATTAATAATCATTTTAATGTTGTGCAAACAGCCTCTTTTGCGCGAACTCAAAAATCCAATATTAGACAATATAAATTTATTTCTGACATAGCTTCAGTAAAGCAAAGCCAAAACGTACCTTATTTAATTCCCCCATTTGGCAATAACTTATTTGATGTTTTACAGAGCCGTAAAGAATTAAGAGCAGACTTAGCCAGCATTTTTTCGGAGTATCAGCTTAAGCTGTTATTAGACAAAGGCGAATATCGCCTTAAGCTAATGAAAACCTTGTCTGACGACGATATTATTACTTTTCCTTACAGCTCCATCGCCGACACATTACAACGCATCATTTTTTACAAAGCCGCGATTGGCTCAAATCAAAACTCAATCTTGCTTTTTGAAGAACCCGAAGCGCATTGTTTTCCGCCTTATGTAAAGCATATTACTCAACAAATCATTGATTCTGAAACCAACCAATTTTTTGTCGCAACGCATAGCCCCTATGTACTAACAACGTGTTTAGAAACAGAAAACAGCCGTAACGATGTGGCTATTTTCATGGTTGACTTTAAAGACGGACAAACCGTGATTAACCGGCTAACCGATGATGAACGCGATGAGGTTTATGAATACGGTCTGGATTTATTTTTTAATTCTGAGTTATTTACAGATGATTAGAAATATAAATCGTCACATTATTCCTGAATGCTACCTCGATACCAACCTTGTTGAAACACTCGTACCACCTGAAGAAATTGGCAGATTACGCGTTTACAACCATCAAATGGGCTTCCCCGCTGTTGTCAAAGAAATGAAAGAAGAATTTTCAGATAATTTTGCCGTTGGCATTGTTGATCAAGATAAAATTCCGGTTAAATATCTTTTTGAATTTAAAGAAGCCTTGGTAAATAAACTCGATGTAAAATTATTTAAACATCCAAGTAAACATCATTATTTTATTGTCCACCCGCCATTAGAGCGATGGCTCTTAGATGAAGCTAAACAAGTTGGCATTGCTTTAGATGATGCGGCATATGGTTTGCCGGCGACATTGATTGAATTGACAAAAGCCTCTAAACAAAAATTTAGTCAAAAAGACTCTAGGTTTAAACGCTTATTTCGTGATTTAAAAAACGCAAATGCACAAGGTCTGACGCAAATGACTTGTTGGCTGACTTATCTAAAAGCCAACCCCTATAACGCCGACATCAACCTCTTAAAAAATCTGTAAAAACAAAAGGTCGCCCCGTGACAAACACCCAACATTTACTATTCGAACTAGGCTCAGAAGAGCTACCGCCTAAAACCTTAATAAAGCTTAGCCAAGCCTTGTTAGAGGGTATTACCAACGGTCTAACCAATGCCGATTTAACCTTCAGCGCAAGCCAAGCCTTTGCAACCCCTAGGCGCTTAGCGGTACTCATTGAAAATTTAGCCACTGCGCAACCGGATAAAACCGTGGAAAAACGCGGCCCGGCTATACAAGCTTCTTTCGCGCCCGATGGTACGCCTAGCAAAGCCGCGCTGGGTTTTGCGCAAAGTTGTGGCACAACGTTTGACCAATTACAGCGCTTAAAAACCGACAAAGGCGAATGGCTAAGCTTTACCCAAGCGGTTAAAGTCCAAATGGCTGAGCAATTAATCCCCGATATTATTCGACAAGCCATTGCCAACCTACCGATTGCCAAACGTATGCGCTGGGGCAGTTTTGCCACCGAATTCGTCAGACCTGTGCATTGGGCGGTATTGTTATTAGGCGAACAGGTGATTAAAACCGAAATCTTAGGCTTAACAACCGATAACACTTCACGCGGCCATCGCTTTCATGCCCCGGCTCCGATTACCGTCAAACAACCGCATGATTACGCAACGGCGCTATTAGAGCAAGGTAACGTAATTGCCGATGTTGAACAGCGCAAAACTATCATTCGTACTAAAGCTGAGCAAGCGGCTATCGCTGTTGGCGGTATCGCCCATATCGAAGAAGAATTATTAGAGGAAATTGCCGCGCTCAATGAATGGCCTGTGCCTATCACCGGAAATTTTGACCCGCGTTTTTTAGCACTGCCTAAAGAAGTGCTGATTACAACGATGCAAACCAATCAGAAATACTTCCCGGTGGAACAGGCTGACGGTAGCTTATTGCCGCATTTTATTACCTTTAGCAATATCGCCAGCACCCGCCCGGAAGTCATACAACAAGGCAATGAACGTGTCGTGACGCCCAGATTATCCGACGCCGAATTTTTCTGGAAGCAAGATTTAAAACAACCCTTGGCAGAGCGCATTGACACGTTAAAAACCATTGTGTTCCAAGAAAAACTTGGCACGGTTTATGATAAAAGCGTGCGCGTTAGCCAGTTAGCTGCACATATCGCTGAACAGTTAGGCGCTGATGCGGAATTGGCTAAACAGGCTGCGATGTTAGCCAAAACCGATTTACTGACCTATATGGTTGGAGAATTCGGCAATTTACAAGGCATTATGGGACGTTATTACGCCTTAGCCGAAGGCTTGCCGTCTGAGCTGGCTTGGGCCTTGGAAGAACAGTATTTTCCCAAACAAGCAGGTAGCGAAACCGCACCTAGTTTAATGGGGCAAATTTTAGCGATTGCGGAAAAGCTCGATACCTTAACCGGTATTTTCAGCGCGGGTTTAATCCCTACCGGCGACAAAGACCCGTACGCGTTACGCCGTGCGGCGTTAGGCACGCTACGCACGATGATTGAAAATCAATTAGTGTTAAATATCCCTGAGCTTTGCCAATTTGCCTTAGCACAATACAGCCACGCCTTTGATAGAGAAACCACTCAAACGCAAGTCATTGATTTTATTTTTGAGCGCCTAAAAAGCTATTGCTTAGACAAAAGCTATAGCGTGGATGAATTTGATGCAGTGATGAGCGTAGCGGCTCACGAGCCATTGGATTTTATGCAGCGTTTACAAGCGGTTAAAACATTCCGCCAACGTCCTGAAGCGGAAAGCTTAGCGGCGGCTAACAAGCGCATCCGCAATATTTTAAAAAAATCGGACACGACGCCAGCCCCAGCAATAGGTACATTAAGCCAACCAGAGGAACTGGCATTATTAGCCGCCGCCGAACAAGCGGCTAACGATATTCAACCTTTGCTGGCTGAGCGCGATTATCAAGCGACATTAAACCGGCTCGCAACCTTACGCACGGAAGTCGATGCCTTTTTTGATAACGTCATGGTCATGACCGATGATATAAGCTTACGCGCTAACCGACTCGCACTACTTAACTTATTGTCAGACTTATTTTTAACTTGCGCCGATATTGCTAAATTGCAGGCATAACCCTTAGCCCTTACAGTAAACAACCTGTTTTTATAACAGGTTGTTTTAAGTTTTTTCATAACCATCATGACATTTTTAGTTTATTTACGCTCGGCAGTGTTTTTATTCTGCGCCATCATCACTACGATAACGGTAACCCCTTGGGTGTTTATCCTTAAGTTTTTACCTTTTGCTACACGTTATCAAATTGCCAATACTTGGGTTAAGCTGGTGTTATGGGAAGTCGAAACAATTTGCGGCTTACGCTATGAAATCGAAGGCCTAGAACATATTAAAAACATTCCTACCGCCATTGTATTATGTAAACACCAGTCAGCCTGGGAAACGATTGCGCTGAGAAAAATTCTACCTATGCAGTCGAACTTATTAAAAAAATCGTTGTTAAAAATACCGTTTTGGGGCTGGGCCATGGCTAGTCTTAAACCCATCGCGATTAATCGTAACAATCAACGCGCTGCGCTAGCACAATTATTGAAGCAAGGCCAAGAGCGTTTGGCAGAGGGTTTCTGGGTCATTGTGTTTCCTGAAGGCACCCGCACAGCACCCGGTGAAACGAAAAAGTTTAATGCCGGTGGCGCATTATTAGCAGAAAAAACCGGTTATCCTGTCATTCCAATGGCTCATAATGCTGGGCGTTTCTGGGCACGTTATAGCTTTCTAAAATACCCAGGCGTTATTAAAGTCAAAATAGGCCCTGCCATTGCAACCGCAGGCCGTAAAGCAAAAGAGATTAACCAAGAAGCAGAAACCTGGATTAACCAGGCCATGCAAGATTTATAAAATACTTTATACCCACCATACGGAAATCCATCTATGAATATAAAACTTGTTATCGTGTTGACTGCTGTAGGACTTATCACAGCATGCGCCGATAAAAACAATTTTGAACAAGCCGTGTTAGAGCATATTAAACACGAGCAACAATTACAAAAAGAACAACATTTAAAAGATTACCCAATTGAACCAGAAAAAATGGCTAAATGCGTCGTTGAATTAAGCTCAGAAAAGATGCCAGGTCTTTTCCCGTTTGACACCGCGCGCATGACCGCATACCGCAACTACGCTAAGATGCTAAACGTTGCTAAATCAGCCGACCCGAAAAAAACCATAGAAGAATTACGCAACGACTTTGGTTCTGGCAAAGCATTGGCAGAAGCTAACGCCAACATTTCAGAAAGCACCATGGATTGCTTAACGCAATTAACTGAAAGAATTGAAGGTGATGTGAAAATGAAAGAGCCGGAATAACATTATTTGCCATTTTTAACACCCGACAGTAACTTGTAAAATCAAGTTACTGTTTGGCATATCTCCCAGATTTTTTCGACACTTTTACAATGGCTACTATGAGGGGTGTTTATGGGTCTTGCAGAAGAAGTGTATCACGCTGTTAAACCTTTACCTGAGGCAATGGTGCAAGAGGTATTGGATTTTGCCTTATTTTTACGGCAACGCAGAAAATCGTTAATGTTCACTGAAGCTGAATCTGTTACCGATTGCGACAACGCTGAAAATAATGAATGGTCAACTGCTGAATTTACCGAAATGTCAATGCGTCAAGCCATGCGAGACATAGAAGATGAGCCTTCACTTTATCACTTAAAGGATCTTAAGGAACGCTGGTAATGAAGCAAGCGGGACAATTTGTGCTAACACCTTTCCCATATATACCGACCTGTCCGGAGCTAAGCTACGCCCAGTACTGATGCTGCGCAAAGCCTCAAAGTTTGATGACTGGTTGGTTTGCATGGTGTCCTCTCAGATACGGCTGGCTGATGCAGACTTTGATGAAATAGTGTCGCCCAATGATGCTGATTTTGTCACATCAGGTTTAAAGGTGGCTAGTGTTCTTCGATTATCCCGACTTGCAGTATTGGATAGTTCATTGTTGACTGGCAGCTTAGGAAGCATCAGCCCTGAACGGCTTTGGCGGATTCGTCAACGACTTGCGACTTGGATTGCAATGGATGAATGATGAAAAAATATCTTGATGCAAAGGCTGCTGTTTGCTTGGATTTCGGGATGCGAGGGTTACAGCCAGAAAACAGCAACGCATAAAACTGGGTTGCTGTTTTCTGCTTGTTTATCGCGACTTACTTTTTCAACGCCTTAGCAAAAGCATTCGCCATAGCGCCAGTCTTAACCGGTTCGTTACTGGATTTAGTTTTTGCCACAGGCACTGTATTTTTATTGGGCTTAGCCTGCTTAAACTCAACCTCGGACGGTTCAACAGCCGTCTTCATAGACAACGCAATGCGTTTACGCTCAGCATCGACCGATAATACTGTCACAGTAACCACCTGCCCTGTTTTAACGGCGTTTCTAGGGTCTTTAATAAACGTATCGGCTAAATGTGAAATATGCACCAGGCCATCTTGATGCACCCCTATATCGACAAAGGCGCCAAAGTTCGCCACATTCGTGACTACGCCGGTTAAACGCATACCTGGCTTAACATCGCTAATGGTTTCGACACCGGCAGTAAATTCAACACTTTTAAATTCAGGTCTAGGGTCGCGACCTGGCTTTTCCAATTCTTGCAAAATATCATTCACCGTCGGTAAACCGAATTGCGCGCTGACATATTTAGAGGGGTCTAAACGACGTAAAAATTGGCTTTGACCAATAATGTCGCGTATAGATTTACCGGTATCGACTAAAATCGCTTCAACCACAGGATACGCTTCGGGGTGTACGGCGGATGCATCAAGCGGATTATCGCCATGACTAATGCGTAAAAAGCCAGCCGCTTGCTCATAGGCTTTGTCACCTAAACGCGGCACTTTTCTCAACGCCTGGCGATTCTTAAACGAGCCGTGTTCGTTTCTATAGGCCACAATATTTTCACTAACACTCGCGGTTAATCCGGAAACGCGTTTTAACAATGCGACCGATGCAGTATTGACATCCACGCCCACTGCATTTACGCAATCTTCGACAACAGCCTCTAAGCCTTTGGCAAGCTGAACTTGGTTAACATCGTGTTGATATTGGCCTACCCCTATCGCTTTAGGCTCAATTTTTACTAATTCCGCTAATGGGTCTTGTAAACGCCGGGCAATCGAGACAGCACCGCGTAACGACACATCAAGCTCTGGAAACTCTTTCGCCGCCAATTCTGAGGCCGAATACACCGACGCACCCGCTTCGGAAACGACCAATTTGCTAAAACGTAATTCGGGATATTGCTGCATCAGTTCGCTAACAAGCTGGTCGGTTTCCCTAGAACCCGTACCGTTACCAATACTAACCAAGGTTACTTGATGCTCAGCAATGAGCTTAGCTAAGCGAGCAATAGACGCATCCCATTGCTTTTGTGGCGGATGCGGATAAATCGTGTCGGTAGCTAATAATTTACCCGTAGTATCGACGACAGCCACTTTTACGCCGGTACGAATGCCGGGGTCTAACCCCATCGTCGTTTTGGCACCCGCAGGTGCAGCTAAGAGCAAATCTTTAAGATTGGCCGAAAACACGCGTATCGCTTCGGTTTCGGCAATTTCGCGTAAGCGCTGTAATAAATCCGATTCAATACGCGTAAATAATTTAATCCGCCACGCCAAACGCGCTGTTTCAGCTAGCCAGGTATCGGCAGCGCTAGCGTTCGCCTGTACGTTGTGTACCGCAGCCACACGCGCAGTGCAGTAATCGTGCTCAGTAGTCTCATCAACGGCAGGTGTTAAGGTGAGTGCTAACAAATTTTCATTACGCCCTCTAAACAATGCCAACGCTCTATGCGAAGGAATTTTGGCAATAGATTCATTGTATGCAAAATAATCTTGAAATTTTGCCGCAGCTTGCTCAGAACCCGACACGACTTTAGCGGCTAACACGCCGTTACTCCAAACGCGCTCGCGTAATTCAGCCAATAACTCAGCTTGCTCAGAGAGCTGTTCCATAATAATTTGCCGTGCGCCTTCTAAAGCCGCACTGGCATCATTGACGCCTAGCTCTGCATTAATAAATGTTTGCGCCAATAACTCAGGAATAATGCTACGGTCGTCTAATAGTGCTTGCGCTAGTGGCTCTAAACCCGCTTCACGCTGTCTCTTATACACATCTCCGAGCCCACGAGACCAGAGAGGA
>CAWUNX010000133.1:0-9173 GCA_963923905.1 uncultured Methylocucumis sp. | reverse complement strand
CCAAGTCAGACCCGGACTTATTCGAGCAAATTCGCAATTCCGTGATTCAATGTTTTGAGTTTACTTATGAACTCAGCCACAAAATGCTCAAGCGTTATCTGGAAGCGACGGCGGCAAACCCGGAAGAAATCGAGCAAGCCTCTTTTCAAAATTTGATTCGCATCGGTAACGAAAAAGGGTTGTTGCGCTCAGATTGGCTGCAATGGCGCACTTACCGGCAAGCGCGCACTGACACTAGCCATGCTTATAATCTCAATAAAGCTGAGGCCGTGTATGAGATTGCCTCCGATTTTGTAATGGAAGCGCGCTTTTTATACCAACAACTAGCCGCCAAAAATCAAGATGCTTGACCTTGAGCCGCAAGATAGCGAAGAATTAAAGCGGATGTTAAAAACATTCCTACCCAATCATACCATTTGGGCATTCGGCTCGCGCGTAACAGGCAACGCTAAACCGTATTCGGATTTGGACTTAGTAATTGTAACCACTCAACCTCTACCACTGTCAGCAATGGCAGAACTTAAAACAGCTTTTGCCGAATCGGATTTAACGATACGGGTTGATTTAGTTGATTGGGCAACGGCCAGCGACGCGTTTAAAAACGTCATCCAGGAAAATAAGCTGGTTGTTCAGGAGTTTGGTATATGAAATCGGCCTTGCGTCTTAAGTTCCTTTTATGTTGCTCCTCAACGTTTAAAAATAATGTGACTCATCAACCCCACCCCTTACTCCCCCGCCGCCAATTTTTAACCACAACGGCTAACGCTATTGCGGCTATGTTTATGCCCGCTAAGCTACTGGCCGATACCCAGCAGCCTCAGCAGGTATTAACCGGGACTGAATTTAATTTAGTGATTAGTGCAACGTCAGTTAATGTGACCGGTACGCCGCGTATGGCAACGACTATTAATGGTTTAATGCCTGGACCTATTTTGCATTGGCGTGAAGGCGATACGGTCACGCTGCATGTCACGAATCAATTAAAAGAAACCACCTCGATACATTGGCACGGGCTGATTTTGCCGTATCAAATGGATGGCGCACCGGGTATTAGCTTTAAAGGCATAGCGCCTGGGGAAACGTTTACTTATCGCTTCGCCGTCAATCAATCAGGCACGTATTGGTATCATTCGCATTCGGGTATGCAAGAGCAAACCGGATTGTATGGTGCGATAGTCATTACGCCTAAACAAGAAACTCATGCTAGCGAGCGTGATTACGTTATACAGTTGTCGGATTGGACGGATGAAGACCCGCTCAGTATTTTTGCAAAGCTCAAAATCCGTAGTGATTATTATAATTTTAATCAACCGACCGTCGTGGATTTTCTGCACGATGCGGTTAAACACGGTTTAAGCTCAGCCATTGACCAGCGCAAGATGTGGAATGAAATGCGCATGTCTATGACCGATTTAGCAGATATTTCGGCGTATACCTATCGCTATTTATTAAATGGTAGTTCACACGATAAGCCTTGGTTGGGCTTATTTAAACCGGGTGAGCGGGTACGGCTACGATTTATTAATTCAGCGGCACAAACATTTTTTGATGTGCGCATTCCCGGTTTAAAACTTACAGTCATTCATGCTGACGGTCAGCCAGTGCAACCGGTTTGTGTTGATGAGTTTCGTATTGCGCCGGCCGAGACTTATGATGTGTTAGTGCTCCCTGAGCAAGAGGTGTATACCGTGTTTGCGCAATCTATGGATAGAACCGGCTATGCCGTTGGCAGTTTGGCAACGCGGGTTGGTTTAAGCGCTGAAGTACCGGCTTTAGACGCGCCACAGCCGTTAACGATGTTGGATATGATGGGAACTATGCAAGCCAGCGTACCGGTACATCATGCGGCTAGCGAATATGGCGCTACCGTTGATATGCGTGTCGATACCCCTAGGAAAAACCTTGATGATCCCGGTATAGGCTTGCGCGACAATGGTCGGCGCGTACTCACTTATGCCGATTTGCGTAGTTGTGCCAGTTTATTAACAACTAAACCCCCTGAGCGTGAAATTGAATTACACTTAACCGGTAATATGGAGCGTTATAGCTGGTCATTAGATGGCGTACCTTTTGAGCAATCGACGCCTGTTCATTTTCGACACGGTGAATGTTTAAGAGTCGTGTTTGTTAACGATACGATGATGACGCATCCCATGCACTTACATGGCTTATGGAGCGATTTAGAAGATGCCAACGGTGAGGTGCAAGTGCGCAAACATGTGATTGCCGTACAACCTGCGCAACGCGTGACGTTTAGAGTACAAGCGGATGCGTTAGGCTATTGGCCTTGGCATTGTCACTTGTTTTATCACATGCATGCTGGCATGTTTCGCGTGGTGGTGGTCGCGTGATTAAGCCTATGATTAGTTTAGGCTTGGCATTTTGCTTTTTAGCCGTGACTAAGGTTAACGCTGAGTCAACGATGACTCATGACATGAGCCATCATCACGAGCATCAGCACACATCGCCTAGTACATCGACAGCGACGCGTGATGCCAATGCATACAATGACGGTTATGCGTTTAGCACTGATATTAACCATAGCCATAAAGAAGAAGCTTTACTGGGCGCGGTATTAGTAGATAGGCTAGAAGCCGCAGGTACTGGTCAGCAAAGTTTAATGACCTATGATTGGCAGGCTTGGTATGGCAAAACCTTTGACCGCGCAGTTGTTCGCTCAGAAGGCAATATTGACCAGGGACAGTTTACCGAAGCGCGTAATGAGTTATTGTGGGGGCATGGCATCAGCGCGTACTGGGATAGCCAGTTAGGCGTTCGCTACGATAGCGGGAAGGGGCCAGAACGCGCGTGGTTGGCATTAGGTGTGCAAGGTTTAGCGCCGTATTGGTTGTATACGGAAGCTACGTTTTATGTTGGCGAGCAAGACCGCGTCGCGTTTAGGCTTGAGTTTGAATACGATGTGTTAATCACTCAGCGTTTAGTGCTACAACCTCGTATAGAAACCAATATTTACAGCCAAGATGATATTAACCGTGATGTTCAAGCGGGTTTGTCTGATTTCGAAGCGGGGTTACGCTTGCGTTACGAGGTGTACCGAGAATTAGCACCTTATCTAGGCGTTGAGTGGTCAACATCACATGAAAGGAGCGCTGTTATTGACACTACGCGCTGGGTAGCGGGTGTGCAAGTCTGGTTTTAGTGGCGACCGATAAATCTGTGATAACGCGGTATTCATTCTGCGCTATTTCTTTTATACTTGCTGACTAACAATCACTACGATAATAACAGGGATACCTCATGGAAAAATACGAAAAACCTTTTATTTTGCACATGTTAACCACCGCCAAAAATCTAAGCCCGTTTGATGTTAATATGGCGATGGATGCCGGTTGGGTAACCGCCATTCCTTATATTAATGTTGAACCTAGCGAAGTCCAAGGATTGGTACAAGATGCTATCTTCTCTCGTAGTACCAAAAATTTAAAACGCACCGGTATTTTCATTGGCGGTCGTGATACTAAACAAGCCATGGATATGTTAAAAACCGCTAAACGTTCTATGGTGCCACCGTTTGAAGTCTCAGTTTTTGCCGACCCTAGCGGCGCATTTACTACTGCTGCGGGTATGGTTGCGGCTGTTGAGAATGAACTACTGACTAAGTTTAATACCTCGTTAGAAGGTAAAACCATATTAGCGTTGGGCGGTACGGGTCCTGTTGGGCAAGTCGCGGCGGTTATCGCGGCTCAAGCCGGTGCTAAGGTGAGAATTATTGGCCGACAATTAGAAAAAGCCCAAAGCATTGCTGACTTATGCAATAACGAATTTGGCGATGGTCAAATCACGATTGAAGCTGGTGCTGATGCGGATAAAGCAGAATATATTAAAACGGCTGACGTAGTGTTTGCGACGGGCGCTGCCGGCATTGAATTATTAAGTGCTGAGCTTATCGCGTCTGCGCCTATGTTAAAAGTTGCCGCAGATGTTAATGCTGTTCCACCTGCAGGTATTGCCGGTGTTGATGCCTTCCATAACGGTACTGCTATTGCTGGTTCTACCAGTGGCGCGGTTGGCATAGGCGCATTGGCGATTGGTAATATTAAATACCAAGCGCAAAATCTGTTATTGAAATCAATGATTAATACGGACAAACCTTTGTACTTACATTTCGAACACGCGTTTAGCGTTGCTAGAGACTCTATTAAATCTAAAGCTTAAATCGACTAAAGAGGTTACTCATGGAGAAGCGCAGTGTATTACATATGCTAGACCCTATGCCTAACAATAGCCCATTTGATGTCAACATGGCTATTGATGCGGGATTTGATGTCTTAGTGCCTTATAGCAATGTGAAATTAGACAGCGTGTACGGCTTAACGCAAGATGCGATTTTCTCCCGAGGCCCCTCAGGTGTTAAACGTACGGCATTATTTATCGGTGGGCGCGATTTTGGCTTAGCGATGGATATGTTAAAAGCCACTAGCCAAGCAATGGTGCCACCCTTTGAAATATCGGTTCTCGCTGACCCAAGCGGCGCATTTACTACAGCTGCCGCATTAGTCGCTTGTGTCGAAAAGCAGCTGCGTCTTCATCATCAACGCGAATTAAAAGACTGTACTGCTGTGGTTTTTGGTGGTACCGGGCCTGTTGGTATTACCACTGGCGTTATTGCCTCGTTAGCCGGCGCAAAAACTATATTAACCGATCATTTATCGGCGGATACCGCTGAAGATGTGGCCAAAGCGTATAACCGGCGCTTTTCAGCCACATTAACGGGCGCCTGTGCGCGTACCGATGCTGATAAAATAGCGCTATTAGCCGAAGCGGATATTGTATTTTGTACAGCTAAGGCAGGTATTCAAGTGTTAAATAGCACCGTATTAAAGACCACAAGTCAATTAAAAGTCGCGGGTGATGTTAATGCAGTACCACCGTTAGGCATAGAAGGTATACAGCAAAAAGATAATGGTCTGCCACTTAAATACGCAGAAAATGCACCTGGCGCAGTAGGTATTGGTGCATTAGCTATTGGCGATGTGAAATATCAATTACAACACCAATTATTAAAAGCCATGCTGGAAGCCTCAGAACCGTTATCCTTGGATTTCAGAAGCGCTTATGAAAAAGCTAAGACCATCGTATAATCCTACTAAAATAATAATAAATACCTAAGGTGTTGTGCTGGAGCGCTACATGAATACAAGCAGCTAAGCGTGTTGCTGTTATGTGGGCTGTTGGCGCATCACCTTACGATGAGCGTCAAGACATGAGCCGACATGATAGAATTTTATTTGCGGGTGATCCGCATGGAAATTTTCAACCACTGATAACCGCAGTCCATAAATATCGACCTGAAGCTGTCGTTCTATTAGGCGATTATGATTTGGCTATGCCTTTAGATGTTTGCTTGCAAGAAATTTTGCAGTTGACTGAAATTTGGTGGATTGCTGGTAATCATGATTTTGAGACGCCGAGCAAATATAGAAATTTGTTTCATTCAGGCTTGGCGGATAACAGTTTACATTTAAAAGTAACAGAAATTTCAGGGCTTAGAATCGCAGGCTTAGGCGGTATTTTTTTAGGTCGTGTCTGGTATCCACCACAGCCACCTAAATGGCTAAGTAAACAACATTTTATTCAACAACAAAATATCACCGTTAAAGAAGCTAACTTGCCGTTAAAGTATTTATCGGCTATCTGGCATGATGAATTTGAGGCGTTGAAAAAATTACGCGCGGACATTCTAGTTAGTCACGAAGCCCCAGGTTCTCATCGCCATGGATTTTCTGCTATTAGCGAATTAGCTGCTGCTATGGGTGTCAGACATGTGTTTCACGGTCACTTACATGAAACGTATGCACGCACCGTTAAAAATAGCATTAATGTTTTCGGTGTAGCCAACACTTCAGTCGTTGACCTATTAGGCAATCCTTTAGAATAACGTTCTTATTTTCCTCCCATTCCATGACCGACTTTATTCCACCCTACCCACCGCGTCACCAAAAAAACTTAAGCCCTTTAGACGTTTTAAAATATGGTCGCCGTGATTTATTATCGATATGGCCAGAAACGGCGTTTGATCGCCAATTCATCGCAACCAAAATTATTAATAAACATATATTTATCGCTAATCACCCGGAAGTGGTGAAACACGTTTTTATTACGCATAATAGTAATTACGAGAAGAAAAGCCCGATTATGCGTAAAGCCTTAGCGCCTTTATTGGGCGATGGCTTATTTATTAGCGATGGCGAAATTTGGCAAAAACATCGAAACTTAGAAACACCGATGTTTAGCACTGAACAAGTCGCGAAATACAGCGAGATTATGTGCAAAACCACAGAAGAGCGCGTAGCAACGTGGTCGCGCTATCAGCCTGGACAAAAGGTTTTAGTGTTACCCGAAATGGGACAGCTCACTGCTGAAATTATTTGCAGGTCGCTATTTGGCAATCAATTAGGCGCTGAACAAGCCGCATCAGTGATACAAAGCTTTGCGGATTATCAAGCGGCGATCGAGCAAATGGATATTAACACCTTTTTTGGCTTACCGAGTTGGATACCGGGTTTAGGCAATAATAAAGCCAGCAAAGCCGCAAAAGTGATTCATTCGATTGTCGATAATGTCATCGCTAAAGCCGAACAAGCAGGCTTAAGCGATACCTTATTAGCGCAATTTTTAAAATTACAAAGCGCTACGGTAACGCCGACCACATTAACCCGCGAACAAATACGCAACGAACTCATTGTGTTGTTTATGGCGGGTCATGAGACAACCGCTAACACCTTGGCCTGGGCCTGGTATTTAATCTCGCAATGCCCAGAAGTCGAGCAGCGCTTACATGACGAAGTAGATAGCGTTTTGGCCAGCGGTCATGCAACCTTTGCTGATGTTGCCAAACTTAGCTATACCCGCGCTATTATCGAAGAAACCATGCGCTTATACCCGCCTGTACCGATTTTATCGCGCGAGGCCATTGCCGATGACAAGATACGCGGGCGTCATATCCCAGCTGGTTCTATTGTGTTAGTCGTGCCGTGGTTACTACATAGGCATAAACAATATTGGCAACAGCCTGACCATTTCATTCCCGAGCGCTTTTTAGACGACGCACCCAACAAACCCGACCGTTACACCTATATTCCATTCAGCATTGGCCCTAGAGTGTGTATTGGCAAATATTTTGGTCTGGTTGAAACGACATTGTGTTTAGCGATTCTAGCTAAACACTTTACGTTACGTGTTCCAGATGGCGTAGAGGTAAGCCATGAGTGCCGATTAACGTTAAGACCTAAAGATAATTTAGCTATGCAAATTTACCCGCGATGACTCAATTTAATTTGCGCGTATTCACCGATAAATCATGGTGTAAACGACAATGGCGTTATTGGCTTAGCGACCCGTTTTGGGGTGCGCTTGATTATATCTGTCACTATTCACTAAGAATCATACCCATAGCGGCGAACGCTGCTATTGGCCGGTTTTTAGGTCCACTCGCTGCCAAATACCGATTTACTAAAGAGCATCAGCGTGCAGAGCATAACTTAGTACAATTACGTCCTGAGTTATCTCAAACCGAACGTAACGAAATGCTAACGCAAATGTGGCAGCATATCGGCTGCCACATGGCTGAATATTCCTTGTTAGATAAACTCTTTGCGGCCAAACGCGTGACTATCATCAACGAACAGGTATTAACACCGTTTATCCAGCAAAAACAAGCGATGATTTTTGTGTTTGCTCACACCGGTAACTGGGAATTATGCGGTAATTACGTTATTGGTTATGGCTTTGATGTCATGGGACTTTATCACCCCGTGCGCAATCGTTTTGCTAGCCGCATCGCCGATTCAGCGCGTGAACGCATGGGCGGTGTGATAAAGCTCATTCCGTCCGGTCCTGAAGCGATGCGAAAAATGTGCAAACAGTTAGCTGGGCAAGGTGCGCTCTGGCTGGCGATTGATGAAGTAAAAAAACAGCAATTAAAAGTGCCGGCTTTTGGGCGTGCGCCTGCGCTACACAGCAGCAATCTTAGCTTTGCGTTACGCCTAGCCCAACGTTACCAAGCCACGATTATTCCCATCTGGCCGTTGCGTGAACCCGGTTCGCGTTTTACTATCACCCTAGGCCAGCCTATCAAGCCACCGCCTGGCGATGAGGCTTTTCAACAAGGCTTCCATGTATTGGAACAGCAATTAGAAAAATGGTTGAAAGCGCATACTGAGCAATGGTATATGTTGCACGATTTTACGCTATGAGGTTTTGCATCAATGGTTAGTAAACCCGACTGTATTACGATTAAAGGTAGAAAAGTCGATTTTGGCTTTTCTACTGATTTACCTTATCAATGGTATAACGGCAACCCGGCAATATTTAATTTTTGTAATGCCATTTCAATCATGTTTCCTATAGGCGAACAGTTTTTTATCGATGCGGTAAAACAATATAGAGATAAAATCACCGAGCCTGTCTTGCAAGAACAAGTAGCTGGCTTTATTGCGCAAGAAGCCATGCATAGCAAGCAACACCATTTGTGCAATCAAATATTAAAAGCGCAAAACAAAAAAATGTTTGTGATTGAGAACGTCGCCAAGCTGTTTTTAGACACCTCAAGGCATTTATATCCAACGCGAACCTTATTAGCGATTTCCTGTGCGTTAGAGCATTTTACGGCGTTATTTGCCGACCAATTACTCAACAGTCAAGCGTTTAGACGGCTTGCACATCCTGTTTATGCGGAGCTGTGGTTATGGCACGCCGTAGAAGAAACTGAGCATAAGGCCGTGTGTTTTGATGTTTACCAAACCATGCATGGCGGTTTTTTTGGCTATATTGAGCGTTGTTTAACCATGTTGCTCGTTAGTGTATGTATGTTATTAGCAATCGTGCTAAGTATGTTATTGGTATTTACCACTAACCCTAAGTTATTGTTTAAAGAAAAAAAGCGCACAACAACAGAAACTGTAACGCCTAAAAAAACATTTGGTACAGGTTGGATACGTTACTTATTTATCAAGCCAGGCATTGTCCCGTATATCATGCTGCCGTATTTTCGCTATTACTTACCAGGATTCCATCCTTGGCAACATGATAATTCAGCCTTAGTACAACAATGGAAACAACGCCTAACCAACGAGCCACCTCAAGGCATTGTGTTACCACTGTAGTGGTCAAGTTTTTTCGGACACTAAGATAGGTTGTCGTTTAGTAGTATT
>CAWUNX010000132.1:0-9192 GCA_963923905.1 uncultured Methylocucumis sp. | reverse complement strand
TACCGGAGCTACTGGCAACACCGGCGCTACCGGAGCTACTGGCAACACCGGAGTTACAGGCAATACTGGCGTTACTGGCAACACTGGAGCGACAGGTAATACCGGGGCTACCGGCGCTGGCGCTAATGTTTATGACACCAGTGGCACAACCATCTCAAATACAAAAACCGTGATTGGTTCAACCTCTACTACATCGACTACGAATCAAACTTATACTGTCAGCTTCTCAGGCTCTGCTCAATTCACCAGTACACCGATTTGCACAGCAACTTTCCAAGATACCGACTTGGGAATTTACAATTCAGCGGCAGTCGGACTCTCATCAGTATCAACAACAGGTTTTGATTTTAGAACATCAGTAGGCGCTACCGGCGTCGTGAATTATATTTGTGTGGGCAACTAAATAGCTCTAACCCAAAGCACTTAAGCCACTTTTCAGGAACTCACGGAAAACCGCCTACCGTGAATTCTTAATGCTTAGGCGGTTTTAACTACAACGAGAGAGGTATATCATGTCTACACCGTTTATAGGTCAAGTCTCATTATTTGCCGGCAACTTTGCCCCACGCGGCTGGCAGCTTTGCGCCGGTCAAATTATGGCTATCGCCCAAAACACTCCTTTATTTTCCATATTAGGCACCACTTACGGAGGTAATGGCACAACCACATTTGCCTTACCCGATTTACGCGGTAGAACAGCCATTGGTAACGGTCAAGGTCCTGGTTTATCCGACTATGTATTAGGCGAAATGGCAGGCACTGAAAATGTGACGTTATTGCTGTCTAATATGCCAGCCCATAACCACCCATTAATGGCGTCATTAGCACCCGAAGATAGCCAATCACCTACCAATGCCGCTCTTGCGAGTGCAGGAGGTGCGGCAATTTATACAACAGCGGGTCAATTAGATACAGTAATGAAAAACGGCTCAGTAGGCAACGCCGGCAGTAATATCCCTGTTAGCGTGTTATCGCCGTTCTTAGTTTTAAATTACATTATCGCTGTTCAAGGCGTTTTTCCTTCCCGCAATTAACACTCCCGCACAGGATTTAAGCAATACACTTAAATCCTGTGCGTTTTTTGGTATTGAATATGTTAGACACAATAAGCGCAGACGATTTAAACCCTTATGTTAATCGCTCCTGCCGAGTAATCCATGTTAGCGGACATCAATTTGAGCTAGTAATTGCTAGTATCGAACAAAAACCCAACTTACCTAAACTACCCAATCAACGTGCGCCATTCTCAGTTTTGCTCACTGGCGCGCTAGAACCGGCTTTTGTCTTTGGGATAATGAATCTCGAAGTCGATACCGTCACCTTGCTGACCGACGTTCATATTGAACGTATCCTGCCGCCCTTCGGTGCAGACCCTCATTTCGCTTATTACCAAATCATCTTTAATTAAATGCACACTCTCCGTTTTCGTCCAGAAACTAGCGCTGACGATGATTTTTTAATACCGCTTTATGCCAGTTGCCGTGCCGACGCCGCCTTGTTAGCGCAGTGGCCTAGCGAGCAACGCGACGTATTTATCAACCAGCAATTTCAGCTACAACGCCAACATTATCAACGCGAATACCCTAATGCCGACTACTCAATTATTTTAGCGGACGAGCAAGCTATAGGACGTTGGTATCTATACCGAGATGCAGCGTATTACGAATTACTGGACATTGGTTTAATACCCGAATACCGCAATAAAGCGATTGGTAGCCGGTTAGTTAATGACTTACTGAGCGAAGCTGGGCGTGTTAACAAATCCGTGCGCGTGTTCGTCGAACAAGACAATCCTGCACAGCGTTTTTATAGTCGGCTTGGCTTTAATACGATTGAACAACATGGCGCGCATTTATTACTGACATGGCAACCCAACTATACCAATCCGTGATTATTCCTGATGTCGCTCGTTTAGCGCTAAGCTTTGACCCTAATAAGCTAGCCGCCGAGTTAGCCACGCTTACAACTACAGATTGGCAAGCGCATTTTAACCACGAGATTTACCAAGGCGGCTGGAGTGCTATTGCACTAAGGGCAGCACCTAACGGGCATAATGCGATTTACTCTGACCCCTCGGCAACGCATTGGGCTGATACCGAACTATTGCAACAATGCAGCTATTTTCAACAGGTATTAGCTGGCTTTGGCTGTCCGTTATTATCGGTGCGTTTATTACGGTTAGCACCCGATGCGGTGATAAAAGAGCATAAAGATTCTGGATTAGGCCTTGTTTTAGGTGAGATACGCTTACACATAGTCGTCAGCACGAATCCTAAGGTTGAATGCTGGATTGATGGTAAAGGCTATCATTGGTCAGAAGGTGAATGCTGGTATGCCGACTTTGGCTTAACGCACTCCTTTATTAACCGTGGCGATACTGATAGAGTCCATCTCGTATTAGACTGCCGAGTCAATGATTGGTTAATAACGCAACTGAACAATGCAACACCTGGCATACCCCGCCTTTCACAAACACCGCCTAACCCATCCCTCGTTTGGCTTGAACAACTGCCGCAAGCATTGCGCGATGAGTTATTTCAATGTCATGACCGTGATGATTTTATTGCGCGTTTAAGCGGTTATTTAGACAGCATAAACCAACCCATAACCGTTCACGAGCTAACCGAAATCATGCGTAAACATCAACGCGAATGGTTGGAAAAAGATATTTTATGACCGACAACGACTTACTAAACGGTTGGATTCCGCTATACCTGCGCGATGCTTGGGTTCACTGGGGTTATATGGGTAACGAACGGTTTACCGAACCGTTTTGTCAGTCAAGCTTACAACGTCTAGCAAATAAGCCGTTCAATCAGTTATTTCGGCCACGCACCACACAGGAAGCGTTGATTGAACGTGCGATAAGCAACCCAGGCTTACCCGTAACAGGGCTTATTTTTCATGTCAGCCGCTGTGGCTCAACCCTAACAGCACAAGCCTTAACCACATTAGGTAACAGCGTTGTGTTATCTGAACCGCCGCAACTAGATCAGGTTTTATCCGAATCGCCAGATGATAAAGCATTACTAAACGGACTAATTGCAGCACTCGGCCAACCTCGTCGGCCAGATGATGAACGCGTGTTTATCAAAACAGATTGCTGGCATTTATTACATATCGAAACCTTATTGCAGACTTTTCCAGGCGTACCGTGGCTATTTTTATATCGCAACCCGGTAGAAATCCTAGTTTCGCAAGCGCGTATGCCCGCGCTTTATCTGATTCCAGGGTTTCTCGGCAAACATGGGTTAATGTCGCCAGAACACCTATTTAACCAACCCTTAGCACACGCCACCTGGGTGCTCGCGCATTTATTTAATCAAGCTGTACACGCGATTCAACACTATCCGAATGGCCTATTAGTCAATTACGCCGAGTTACCTAATGCGCTCACCGGACGCATTGCCGAACATTTGCAACTTGATTTAACAGCCTGTGAAATCACCGCAGTCAAGCAATTAGCCACGCGCGATGCTAAAAATCCGCATATGCTGTTCACCGCCGACAGCTTAACTAAACAAGCCCAGGCCGATAAAGCCTTACATGAACTTGCCGAACACTGGTTAACACCAACTTATCACGAACTAGAACGCTTACGCTTAACTGGCTTATAACTCTTTCAAACTGGTTTTGCGCATACGGATATAAAATTCTTCCATTGCAGTAATAAACGAACCCGACTTATCCCAGAAAGCTGGATAATCACCGCCTTTTTTAACGACCAAGCCAGGAATTAACGCTTCTTGCACCGGCTCTATTTGCTTAGGCAAAGCTTTCTCGCCATGCCAATACTGAGCAAGCGGCACTGAGTCCGGTAATGCAATAGGCTTAGGGCGGGTATAAAAGCTTTTGGCGGGCGTTAACGAAGGCTGGTCGCTTGCTCGTACGGACGCTAACACTTTCCCCAACGGGGATTTTAACAACTCTTGTTGTAATTGCTGCGCAGATAAGCCACGCATTTCAAACAATAAAAACGGGTCTTCATCAAGTAATTGCGCTAATCGGTAAAACACACCGGCAATATGTTTACACGGCACAGCATAGTCGGGACAAGAACAACTAACCGAAAACTCTTTATAATTCGTCGGCAATAATTGCAACTGTGCCTGCGCAAACGCGGTTTCAACGTTTTCTGGCATTTCATTTAGCAACAACTTAGAAATAAAACTGGCACGCTCTGTTAACACCGACAACACTTTTCGCCATTGCGCTTCGGAAAACGTTTTCATACCCACTGAAAGATGATAAGTCGGCTCTTTATAAACGCCAAAATACGGATTAACGTTACCGCGCATATCGGCAGTTGCGACACCTTTGCTATACCGCCATTTTTTAATACGATTATCAGTGCTATACGAGCGCCCACGCTGTAAGCGTCCGGCATCGGTATTGCTTTCCAAGGTTTGTAAAAACTTTTGTCCCCACCAGGTTTTGCTGATACGGCTCATGGCTTAATTCTCCATCACGCTTTGTTTGTTTAATGCGATAAGGGCTTTGAAAGCTTGATTATCGAGCTTAGTTAACCAACTCTCATCGTTGCCTATAATCGTATCGGCCATTCTTTGCTTGTCCTCTATCATTTGGTCAATGCGCTCTTCTAACGTCCCTAGCGTGACGAATTTATGCACGAAGACATTTTTTTGCTGCCCAATACGAAATGCCCGGTCGGTGGCTTGGTTTTCCACAGCAGGGTTCCACCATCGGTCAAAATGAAATACATGGCTAGCCCGCGTTAAGGTAATACCGACACCACCGGCTTTTAACGACAACACGAAGACAGAAGGCGGCGTGGTTTCGCTTTGAAAATCACTAATCATTTGCTCGCGTTTGTTGCGTTGCGTACCGCCATGTAAATAATAGGTGGGATAATGCTTTTCACGATTTAAATACCGGCTTAAATAATCGCCAATTTCAGTAAATTGACTAAACACTAGCACGCTATCACCAGCATCGAGTGCTTCGGCCAACATATCGACTAAGCGCTCAAGCTTATGTGAGCGCTCGGATGTAAACGCGCTACCATCTTGCAAATATTGCATAGGATGATTGCAAATTTGCTTAAGCTTCATCAACGTTGACAGCATTAACCCTTGCCGGGCAATGCCCTCTTCTTGCTCTAATTTTTGCTCAACATCTCTGACCACAGCTTCGTATAACGCCGCTTGTTCTTTGCTTAAATTGCAATATTGCTTGTTTTCTATCTTATCGGGCAAATCCTTAATAATGGTTTTATCCGTTTTCAAGCGTCTTAACACAAACGGCTGGGTTAGTTTCTTTAGAATCGTTGATTGCTTGATATTGTTATCGCGCTGAATCGGTAACTCATAGAGTTTACGAAACTGCGCTTGTTTACCTAAATAGCCGGGATTTAAGAAATTAAAAATCGACCATAAATCTTGTAAGCGGTTTTCTACTGGCGTGCCGGTTAGCGCTAATCTATGCGTAGCGCTTAAGCTATTAATCGCTTTGGTTTGCGCAGCGGCTGGGTTTTTAATCATTTGCGCTTCGTCTAACACTAAGCGGTGCCAAGCAAAGCTTTTAAATAACGCCGCATCCTTACGCACTAAGTTATAAGAGCTAATGACAATATCATAATCTTGACATAACGCTTTAAAGACCTTCGCGTCTTTCTCTCTTTCACTGCCATGATGAATCAACGTGGTTAAATGCGGTGCAAATTTTTCTACCTCTTTTTGCCAATTGCCAACGACTGAGGTCGGAGCAATTAACAAGGTTGGCCCTGCTTGCAGCTCAGTTTTTTCCAGCACCAACAAGCTAATCACTTGCATGGTTTTACCCAAACCCATATCGTCCGCTAAACAACCATTAAGCTGTAATGACTCTAAATAACGCAGCCAGGCCACGCCACGCTTTTGATAATCGCGTAAACTTGCATTTAATTGTTCAGGATTATCAATGGGCTGTAATTGGCTGCTATCGGATAGTTTTGCCAGCATAGCCGCTAAACTGTCTTCTAAGTCAACTTCAAACATCTCATCTTCTTCAGCGACTTTTTGCAATAATTGCTGAACCGATAAACGTGAGTTGTCTTGCTGTTGTTGCTGCCAAAGCAACAACATTTCGCGCATTTTATCGCGGTCTAATTCCACCCATTGCCCACGAAAATGCACTAACGGTGTTTTAGACTCGACCAGTTGCTGCCATTCTTCTGGCGACACCGAATGTTCGCCCATAGCCAACTCATACTGGTAATCGATTAAATTATCCAGCGACAAATACGAGGTGGCTGACGTATTTTTAGCTGGCGCTTTGCCTGCTGTGCGCATACGGAGCTTAGCACGCTGCCGACCTTTAGGCGTCAACCAAGCCGGAATAACGATTTTATAACCAGCATCTTCTAATACCCAGGCAGACTCTTTCAAAAACTCAAAAGCTTCATCTAAACTCAAACACACGCTATCCGGGCGACTGGTTTCCATACCGTCCCATAACGTAGGATAAATTTTCGCTGCTAACGCTAACTGCAATAAAACTTGTTGTTCAACATGCGCGCCAAATTGCTGCTTAACCAATGCTTTTTGCGCTGACTGAGGTGACCAATAGTCTTGTAACGCGTATTTTGTCGAAGGGTCTTGTTGCGAGCCAATAAAAAAAGCTAGCTGCCAGCGTTCAGGCTCGCTAGGTTTGGCTTCGTAGAGTTGAAAACCTAATTGCAGTCCGGTATCAGCCGCTTTGCCAATAAGCTTATGCTGCCATTGGCAATACTTAGTCGCTAGCATATCGGGCATTAACTCTATAGGTTTGATGGACTGAGTTTTTAATAAAACCAGCGTAAGATTGCCACGATTTTTATCGTTAAACGCTGCAGGCAAACGGCTTAACGCATAGTCCAAAATATCGCTAATACAGACTTCAGCAAAATGCCGTAATAGCGATTCTGGCTCATAACCTAAACTACACGCTAATGGCATCTGTTGAATCGCTTCATGCAGCAAGCCTTCATACTGGGGCGAAATAATGTGCCAATAACGATAAAACTCGCGTTTTTTGTTTACCTCATGCGCTAATAACGCGGGTATAAACTGGTCTTTATACAGAATGTTTTTAAGCGATTGCGAAAAGTAATACCAAAACAAAAAATCACTGGACACACGCGTATTCGCCGCTTGATAACACGCTAAAAAATGAATGTTGTTAATGTCTTTAATAGGCTTAGCTAAGTCAACGCAAAACACCTCCCAAGGCGACCAAGCCACGACCTCATCGTCCTCGGGCAATACAACCGCAAGCTCTGGCGACGGTAATGGCTCACCTTTATAGGTCGGTAACTGAAGGCTACGATAACCGCTAAGCGTATCTGCTGTTGGCGTCAGCGTTAACTCGTGTTTAATAAACTCTAAACATGACTTCTCGCTTAAATGCTGTGGATGTCTGGTTTTATTACTGACGCGGCGCGTTTCATCGCTTTCGACCCAAATCGAAAAGCGCCCTGATTGTATAAATGCCTTAGTATCAGTCGGCGTCCAGAGACCATGAATGACTTTCATTGCGTAAACCTATAAAAAAGTGTGCATTATAAGATAAGGTGTGTGTTTCTAAATTACGCTTGGCAAGCGATTTGCCCGGTTATTTTTTGTTAGCACGCTTTTTAAAATTGGGAAGTTATTTGTAGCGAGATGGTTAAATAATGCTTACTATAGATAACGTGTTGTAACGTTAGGCTTCATAGTTTGAAGCTACAAATTAATGATGAGGCTACTACAATGAAAAAAATAATATTCTTTACTATCACTGTTACCATTTTTACAGTTCTACCAACACTTTCTCAAGCAGCCTGCCGTATCACCGATGGCAGATTAACCGACATTTCTGTCAATTCAGCTACTGACAGCGCTATCTTTGTTATACGAGCGGTTAATGTTGCTTTTAAAGCAGAACCGCTAAAAACTTATGCATTTTCAACAACGAGTACAAAAGTGCTTAATTTTATGCTAAGTGCTAAAACCAGTAACGAGCATGTACGCGTTACTGGAACCGGTTCAGATGAATGCACCGATTTTAGCTTAGGAGACTCAAACAGTGACAATAGGTTTTCTGGAGGAACAATCACGAGCGCATCTTTCAGTAAATAGCAGCTTAATTGAAAAGCAATTCGATGAATTGTTACCACATTGATTATGGTAATGACTAAGATGTTTATAAAACCGGGTCAGCAAACCTAACCCGGTCACGCCATTGTTATTGATAACTACCTTGCTGTCTTCTTTGTTTGTGCTTTTGACGACCGCCTTGTCCTGCGTTGTTGTGTGCAGTAATGGACAATTCTACTCGGCGGTTTTGCGCTCGGTTTTCTTCGCTGGTATTGGGTACTTTAGGATTACTTTCGCCATAGCCTTGGGTCGATAAGCGGTTATATTCAATACCGTGTTGCGATAAATAACTCGATACGCTAAGTGCGCGTTGCTCAGATAATTTTTGATTATAACTATCAGAGCCTGTGTCATCGGTATAACCTGCGATATTAATCGTCGATTCCGGATAGCGATTTAATACTTTAGCCACCGAATCTAACGCATGGCTAGCCTGTGGTGTTAACTCAGCAGAATCAAAACCAAACGTCACATTACTAGGCATAGTGAGTTTTAATTTGTTTTTCGCTGAGCGCTTAACTTCTATACCAGTCCCTTGCAAAGTTTCTTGCATCTCTTGCTCCTGGCTGTCCATGTAAGCACCGATAGCCGCCCCTACTGCACCACCGGCCAACGCACCAAAGCCTGCATTTTCTAAGTCGTTACCGCCAAACAGCGTACCGGCACCCGCACCCACTGCCGCACCTATGCCAGCGCCTTTAGCGGTATTACTCATTGAGGTTTCACCCGTTTGTGGGTTAGTGGTACATGCAGAAATAGCAAGCGCTCCTATCAACAGTATTTTTTTCATGATTAACTCCTATTGTTGTGAAACTGACTCTAGGTCAGGATGTTTCGTTAATGGTGTTAACGTCGCTCAACCAGTCGCGCCATATCGACATGAGCACCGCCATAATGGTAGGCCCTAAAAATAAACCTAATAATCCAAACGCTTCCATGCCACCGAAAATACCGAGTAAAGTCCAGATAAACGGTAATTTAACCGCGCCACCGATTAAGATGGGACGTATATAATTATCGGCAATTAACGTTAGTACCTGTCTCTTATACACATCTGACGCTGCCGACGATACTCCTT
>CAWUNX010000131.1:0-9221 GCA_963923905.1 uncultured Methylocucumis sp. | reverse complement strand
AAACATCATCATATCGGTAGTGTCAGCTAAAGTCGATAGCCACTAGTTTCTCATGGTTATTTATTAAAACACATGAGCGATTTACTTGGTTTAAAACGAGCGTGTCATCAATAATAAATCCGAAATAACCGCTGCATTTGCTCGAATTCAAACAAATAAGGCTCTGCCGTTTTGCGGTTATGGGCAATGACGAGTAAATCGTGTGAAAACACCGATGTGTTATACCAATTAAAACTACCTTCCAAGACAATACTATCGTCTATCACACAGTATTTAGAATGTAAAGGTGAGTAGGGCACAACAAGGTCGTCTTGACCGTATAACAAACCTACACGAATACCGCTATCTTTTAACCATTGTACGGCAGGTAATAGCGGGCGCTTTAATTCTTCAGCCATGGGTCTAGGTTCGCCCACCAGGCCTTGGCGCGCTAAGTGGCCGTTAAACAAGATATGCACATAGACACCGCGTCTATGGGCATGGATTAATGCATCAATCACACTGTCATGATGATCGCCGCGTAATTCGCCGATTAAAAACAAGGCGAGTTTAATCGAATGCTTAGCACGATGAATTTCCGCTAAAATTGCGTGATGCGGCCTATACAATTTACCATTTAACATGACATGTCGGCCAAATGTGTATAACGCATTGAAGTGGCTTAATGGGTCTATGCCATAACGCTGAATGACACCACCGCGTTGGCTTTGAAAAATATTATCCAAAAGTCGACACATTCCTTCTGAATGAAAGGTCATACCCGACTCCCAATTTGCCCACCAGCGATCAAATGTGATATTGAACGAACCTAAAATGCAATCTTCATGATTAAAGATGACAAATTTAGTATGCATATCGGGCAACACTTCAATGAGATGATGCTTAGGGGTGCAAAACACACCGATTAATTCAATTCTCGCGTATTTTAAACGGGCATAATTTTGGCTATTGGTCAGCGTCATCTTACGCCAATCGACAATGCACTGAACGAGTACGCCTTGGTGATGCGCATGGATTAAATGGCTGACAAAATCAGTGTCGTCTATGCAATCGACGCTTACTTTTATCGTACATAAGCGGTCAGGATGGGCATGTTTACTGCGTATGACTTTATCAATATGCTCATGCAGGTAACGCTTAGGATGGTAAGGGTGATATTGTTGCCCTTTGGTAAATTTAGGTGTTAATTTTAACGATTCATAATGATGGTTCATCCAATCGACATCGGCTTGCAATTGGCCCGCATTGAGTTCATAGGCTTTATAGCGGTTAATCGACGTCCAATCGCTGTTAATACTGCGAGTTTGCGGATGCTCATTTTGAATTTGTTGATAATCCATAAACAAATACTCATGCTGTGAGGGTATCGAATGTTCGTTCAGATGGATTAAGTAACTGAATTTAATACAAAGAATTGGCCCTAATTGAGCTGAATTTGGCAGAATGAAGAAGTCTCGCGTACTGCGTTTATGGTAATTCCATTGCTCTTCATAGGCGTCGGTATCGACGATATACGTCTCGATAATATCGTTTGAGCGGTAAACTCTTAAAATAACTTTAACATTGGCTTGTACGCCATGATGGACATGGAAATCGATTTTACCCCAACGTACGGAAAAACTTTCTTTTAAGTCGTTGCTACGTGAGAAAAAACCACCTAATTGGCCGTGCACTGGTGTTGCATAATGTTCTGCCGGTTGCATGCTTACTCCCTAAATTCCCTAAACAGCATCATGCTGGTTTGCTATGAATACTTAGTTTTTAGGCGGTTCTAAATCGCCATTGCTAGCACTTTTGACTTTCAGGCTTAAGGGTTCAAAAACGAAAAAATAACCGTAATGATCGGACACACGTCCATAATCACGTTCAGTAAATACTTTATAAGCTTGCGTCGCGGCAAGCTCGCTTAATGGATGGGCAAAAATATAATCAATTCTATAGTCTGTGGCTGGGTTTATTTGTCGGTAAGGATGAGTGATAGATCCATAAGGTAATGGAGCATCTGTATTAGCTTGGGCATATTGATCAGTATAATGATACTGCTCAATCACCTGCTGGTAGCTATCTGAGGTTTGCGCGATATTAAAATCTCCACACAGCAGCGATGCTATGACAGGCGCTTGCTGTAACTCGCTTGCCCAGTCATTTAACCGATTAAACTGATTAGCAAAACCATTTTCCGGCCAACTTAAATGAGCAGTAAAGAAATTAACAAAGCCGATATGAGGTATATCAATTTGTGCCATCACCACTTTACGTGAGTGGATATTATAGGTGTCCTCGCTATCTGATACATAACGCGCTTCACTATGAATAATGGGATACCGACTGAGTAGGGCAACGCCTTCACGGTAACGCTCAAAGCCTAAATGGGAAAAATCATTAGCGACGTGATAAGGCGTGGGTAAGCGTTGATTAATGAGTTTAGCGGCATTTTGCTCCCAATCGCCATCGCCGTTATTCCAAGGCTCGGCGACTTCTTGAAAACACACTACATCGACGTCTAGCTCATCAATCGCTTTGGCTATTTGCGTTAATTTAGCGTCTTGGTTGTCTTCTTGATAACAATGTAAATTCAATATCATGACCTTAAGTGGCTCATGCGCTAATGTGTAATTAGCTCCATCATTATTATCCCAATAAACCACATCTTCCTGAGCGGTTTCTGCCGATATACAGTAGTGAATCCGGAATGTCTGCCCTAATCTAAGCCAAGTATGCCAAATAGAGACGTGGTATTGATTAGGATTGCGCGCATTACTGTTATGCTCTTTATCCCAGTAACGGTGCTTAAACAGGCATTGGGTTTTGCGCGTAGTCAGCCAATTATCGGTGGTCCAATGTACACTGACTTGGTTAATCGGTAACGTGCTAGACACCGCAACCGTGATAGGTAAGAAATTTTGTTTATTGGCAATTGTAGGCGTGTAATCGATATGAAAAACAGGGTTATCAACAAACAGCCTGAGGCCAGAATCGGCTTCGCTACGATAAGGTTTGCCATTATCGTTAGCGATGTAGTCTGTGTTGTTTACGCGATAGCGGCAAATAAATTCGATATTACCTGCTAAAGATTGTTCATTATCTAATTTTATTAGCGTCTTAGCGCACCAAAATTCGTGCGTAGCATTTTTACTACAATGGAAGGTCGCGGTTAATGTTTGCTGAACACCATCTTCTCCGCTCCATAAAATATCGACTGACTTATGAAAGCCTAAATTTTCAATTAATAGATAAAACGTCAGCTCTTGTTGTACATAGCTTTTTTTACGATTCATCACGTTAATGACATATAACAGTTGAATTTCGGACATGGCGACTCCTAAAGTAGCTGTTTGGCCATTAACGTCAAACGGCGCAGTGTGAAATAACGCTGAAACAACGTGACTCAGCATAGGGTAAGTTTATGATTTTAAATTATTTAACCTAATCGCTGGCGAGAGAACAATAATCTCGAAAATCAAGCGTTGGAAAAATGTTATCCATGATTTCTAAGGCGGTCAAGTAACGTTCATTAATACGTCCACTGCGCACGTTCTCATAGAGATAATTAAATCTGGCTAGGTGATCAGTCACTCGCTTAGTTGCGTAATCTTTAGTGGTGCCCGACTTCATGATAAACGGCCAGTCCGAGGCCTGAGCTAATAATATGGAGCGTACCGCTTGATTTAATGCTCGCTCTTGTAAGTTTGTTAAACTTAATCCTTGTAATTCAAGTACAAATTTTTCCATTTTTGCACTGGCTTGGTATAAATGAGGGTAAATCCAGTCATTGCTGTCATTAATCCAATAACTGAAATAACCGTGCTCACCCCAAGTAGATGCCGAAGGGATAGAGGTTTGTAAATCCGAATGCTGAGTTAAATAATCGCTAGGCGTTACGGTGCTAATGGAACTATCGGGTTTTGCAGCATTTCTTAAGACATGCTCTAACCAAATGGGCCCTTCAAACCACCAATGCCCAAATAATTCGGCATCATAAGGCGCGACAATTAAAGGTGGTCTGGCTGTTTCGCTACCTAAGCGTTCGCATTGCTGTTGTCGTTGTTTAATAAAATCGGCGCTATGTAACACGGCTTTGGCATAGGCTTTTCTAGGTGCATAGAGTTCTTTAGCGCATTCATGACCGGTAATGCGTCGGTATTTTATACCCGTGTTGACGCGTGTTTTATCCGCCAATAAATAGGGCGCTAAATAATCTAGCTCCAGTTCAAAACCAATATCACTGTAATATTCACGATAATCTTCATCGCCGGGATAGCCTTCTTGCGCGCTCCATACTTGCCGAGAGGATTCAGGATCACGTGCAAACGCAACAACACCATTCGGACAGCGCAGAGGGGCATAAACGCCGTCTTGAGCGGGTGTTCTGGCATAAGTAAAACTGTGGCTATCGGTAAAAAAGTATTCTATGCCAGCATCATTTAAAAAACGTTCTAAGCCAGGATAATAACCACATTCAGGTAGCCAAAAGCCTTTAGGAACAAAACCAACATGTTGGTTAAATGTATCAATACCCACATCAATTTGATTTCTTACTGCCGTTTCACTGGCGCTAAGCAACGGCAAAAAACCATGCGTTGCAGCCGTTGTGAGCAACTCTAACTGTCCCATTTTTTGGTGCGATAAGAACGCATTAAGCAAATCGCATTCATATTGCTCTCGATACAGGGTTAATGTGTGCTGATAATAACGCCGATATAACCGTGCTAAAGCTTGATAATTACGATCATGCCGAGTTCTCTGAATTTCTTTCTCGCTTAACTCGATTAAGTTATGCAAATAGCGTAAATAACGTTGCTGCAGTAATTCATCGCGCCACATCGTGATGAGAGTCGGCGATAATGATAACGTCAGACGATAACGCACCCGCTCGTGTTGTAAACGGTTTAAAACACCGAGTAACGGAATATAACATTCTGTCATCGCCTCAAATAACCAGTTTTCTTCAAAAAAACTGTCATATTCAGGATGCCTGACATAAGGCAAATGGGCATGAAGCACCAGACAGAGTTGGCCTTGGCTCATCGATGGTTACCTTATTAGAGCTGATGCCAAGCTGTTGGATTTATAAGATGATGTTATAGGGGGCGCCGCATAAATGCCATCATCATTTACGTCTTTAAACTGTGCTAGAGCTGATAAAAATAATTGAACGTTGCGCTCATGGCTGTCGGTAAGCGGTAAATAATTAATCATTATGCATTCATCGTAGACCTTTTTATCAACAGGGCGTGAGTCATCTATGAAGCTCTCATTAGATACTGGTTTGACATGGGGTACTTGTACGGTATTTGAGTGCGCAAGCTGAATAAAATCGGCATTGGCGTCAAGCGAACCGACTGCCGCAGAGTAATATTCGCCCGACAAGGGCACGCGCAGTTGTTGTCTATTTTTTTCGGTGTTTAAAGGTATATCAAACCAAATGTGTTTTGCCGTTGTTAATGTACCATCAGGATGCCAATATATCCGTAAATGTAAGGGGTGAGCTTGAGATGCTTGCATTCTCATAACTGACCAATACGCATAGATATGAAAAGGATCGACTGGAAGCAGTAATACGTCAGGCAGCGATTCATCAGCATCAGGGGTGTAGGTTAATCTAACTTCTTGATTTATATTTAAAATTTCTTGCATGGTCAAGCGGGTATTAGAATATTGGCTGCTAAATGTTTTATTGGGTATTTTGTTTTGATTCGATAATGTTTTATGTTCGTCAAAACTAGAAAGCAAACCAATTCTCTTTGGTGAGTAATTGAAAGCAATTTCTTGACTTATTTCAAAGAGTTCTTCCGATGACAAAGTAATTTGGGTATCATACCCAGCGCGGGAAAATTTTTTCACGTTTCTAAACCATCGCTAGTTGTTTTACGGAGAATTGATAAACAAAACAGATTTAATGCCATGCGCAGCTGTTGACCACTCCGTAATAAAGGGGTAATCCATCAAAAACCCGACCATTGAAGACTGTATCCTTTGGCACTTTTTTTTGCAAGGCATTTTAGTCTCTAACGCCTATAATAATTAATTTTTAAAAATGGGTGTAATCTCTCTTTCAGGATTGTTGACATCAACCGCTGCAAACATAATATTTACTAATTCTGTACGAGCGTAATATGGAAATGCAAAGGTCACACTATAAACTTAAACCCGGTTCTCCTTACCCGCTAGGCGTAAAAGTCAATGGGCATGGCGTTAATTTCTCAATTTTTAGCCATCATGCGACGGCTGTGGAATTGCTATTATTCACCAGCTCAGAATGCGAGCAACCGTTCCAGGTTATTAAACTTAATAAGCAAACTCACCGAACCTTCTTTTCTTGGCATGTTTATGTCGTTGATTTACCAGTTGGGACTTGGTACTGCTGGCGCTTAGACGGCTTAAACCAACCTAAGGAAACGGGTTTGCGTTTCGATAAGGAAAAACATTTGCTAGACCCTTATGCGCGCGCTGTCAGCAATAAGCGTTGGCATAGAGGTGCTGCTTGCTTGCCTGGTGATAACGGCAAAACAGCAATGCGCGCGATGGTCGTTGATGATAGCTACGACTGGGAAGGTGACCAGTTGCTTAATATCCGTAGCGAAAAAGCCATTATCTATGAATTACACGTGGGTGGTTTTACCCGGCATTCGTCTGCGCAAGTCAAAAATCCAGGTACATTTGCCGGTTTAATGGAGAAAATTCCTTATTTAAAATCCTTAGGCATTACTCATGTTGAATTATTGCCTATTATGGCGTTTGATGAGCAAGATGTTCCTAGCCATACTGCTGATTTAGGGTTAAAAAATTATTGGGGCTATAGTACGCACAGTTATTTCAGTCCTCACCCAGGTTTTTGCGTTACGCCAGAGCAAGGCACGCATATTCGTGAGTTTCGTGATTTAGTTAAAGCCTTGCATAAAGCAGGGATTGCTATCATTTTAGAT
Organism: uncultured Methylocucumis sp.; assembly: GCA_963923905.1. Taxonomy (GTDB): domain Bacteria; phylum Pseudomonadota; class Gammaproteobacteria; order Methylococcales; family Methylomonadaceae; genus Methylovulum. The sequence goes on along the minus strand of CAWUNX010000131.1, from coordinate 2,295 downwards.
GTGGTTTTTAACCATACTGCCGAGGCCGGGGCGACAGGGCCGTTAATTAATTTCAAAGGTATTATTGGCGAAATTTTTTACTTATTAGATCATCATGACAAATCCATATTTTTAGATTTTACTGGCTGTGGTAATACGGTAAACGCTAATCATCCCTTGGTGTCGCGTTTTATTATTAGTTGTCTGGAATATTGGGTCAGGGAAATGCATGTTGATGGCTTTAGATTTGACTTGGCTAGTGCGTTAGCCAGGGGCGAGGGTGGTGAAGTCTTGCATAACCCACCCGTGCTTTGGGGTATAGAGCTGTCTGAGCAATTACAAAAAACCAAATTAATCGCTGAAGCGTGGGATGCGGCCGGGCTGTATCAAGTGGGCAGCTTTCCAGGCTATCGCTGGGGTGAGTGGAATGGTCGCTACCGTGATATTGTCCGCCGTTTTATCCGTGGCGATAAAGGGATTATTCGAGAAGTCGCTACCCGTATCTGCGGTAGCAGCGATTTATATCAATCACAAGACCGATTGCCGATTAGTGGTATTAATTTTGTTACTTGTCACGATGGCTTTACGTTATACGATTTGTTTAGTTATAACGTTAAACATAACGAAGCAAATGGCGAACATAATCGCGATGGTTGTAATAACAACTTAAGTTTTAATTGCGGTTTTGAAGGTGAAACAGAGCATCAAGAAACGCTACGTTTACGCAGACAATTAGCCAAAAATGTATTTACCATTTTATTGCTAAGTCAAGGTGTGCCTATGCTGCTAGCCGGTGACGAGTTTTTGCATACTCAGCGAGGCAATAATAACGGTTATTGCCAAGACAATGAGTTATCTTGGCTTAATTGGCAAATGATGGAAACTAATGCCGATGTTCTGCGTTTTGTGCAATTAATGATAGCGCTACGCAAACGCCATCCTACATTAATGCGTAGACGCTTTTTAACCGGTATGCCTGACGAAGGTAAAACTTTAAAAGATATTACCTGGCATGATGTCACGCCTGAGCGGGAATTGAATTGGTATGACTCAGACAACCGAACGCTCATTTTTACCTTAGCGGGGCTTGATGAAGATGAGCCTGATTTACACGTGGTGTTAAATATGGATGATGGTGACAAAACCATCGCACTGCCCGAGATTTCAGGCAAGCAATGGTGTTTAGCGGTCGATACGGCTAAAGCCAGTCCTTTTGATATTGTGCCTGTAGAACAGCAAACCCCAGTCACGGCTAGTTATCGCGTATCTCTTAAAAGCGTTATTGTTTTTGAAAATAGAATACGTTAATCAGTGTGAATATTTTTGTTGCGCTAACCAATCAAGCAGTTGCGGGCTGTCCATGGTTGGTGCAATCAATGTTCCTTGCACAAATTGGCAGTTTAGCTTTAAGCAGTCCATGAATTGCTGTTGATTGGTGATGGCTACGGCGCTTAGAACAGGATTCAGTCGGTTTAAAACATCCAATAAGGCGTATGTATTATCATGCTGAGTTAGCATTGCAATGCTATCAGCCTTGAGTTTTAGGTATTGCACAGGCATTCGCTGTAAATAGCAAAGGGTTAGCTCAGTAATCCCCATATCTTGTAACGCAAATGCTACGCCTTTAAGTTGTAAGCGATTGATAACTTCCAAGGCGATAGCAAAATCTACAACTGGCTCATCGGCAAGTACGACGAAAACAAGTTGTTTAGCAGGAGCTCCTAACGCTTGTAGTGTTGCAAAGATAGTATCCGGTAATGTCCTGTTGTTAAGCCAACTTGCAGAAATTAATAGCTCCAAGTTTAGTGGGTATCCTTGTCGTGACCATTTAACGGTCTCTAATAACGCTTTAGTCAATAAAATTTCAAATATAGCGGATGACAAGCCTTGCTGACCGGCTAGCTTGATGAGCTCACAATAGGTCGTTAATTCAGGTTGTTCAAAGCCAGTAAGCTTAGCGGTAATACTATACGGGTGACGAGAAGGGAGTTCAATAGCAGGTTCGTAGCACACCATTAATTGCGTTAATTTTATTGCAGGCGTTGTTTGCGTTGGTGTGTCAGATGGGGTTACGCTAGTTATTTCAGCTTGGAAAGCAAGGTTGTTGCTTAGCGCGTTTTTAATCTCAGCCAGTATTGCCGTTAATTCCTGCAGTAATTGCAATGACGGGTCGAGATGATTGAGTTTTGCTTCTAGTTCTAGCGTTTGCGCAACGGTAGCAAAGCGTTTTGCGCCTACAGCGCGCGCTGATGATTTCAGCTTATGCATATATAACTGTCTCTTATACACATCTGACGCTGCCGACGATACTCCTTG
>CAWUNX010000130.1:0-9287 GCA_963923905.1 uncultured Methylocucumis sp. | reverse complement strand
TACTACTAAACGACAACCTATCTTAGTGTCCGAAAAAACTTGACCACTACATCCGCGTACCTGTCCGCTTCACTGAGGTCAATATAAATTCGAGATTTGTAGTACGTGGGAAGGTAGGCTTTGCCGTTTTCATCTTTTCCACATACAACCGCTACAAACTTCTCTTGGGCTTGGTTCTCATAAACCTCCCTTGAGACGATCTGCGTTTCTGTTCCTACGCCACCAGCTCGTCCGTCTGCTTTGGCAGCGTATTTCTCGTCGCAGATGATGGCCACTTTTTTGATTTCGGGATCAGTAACCATCTTCTCCATGAAGGCAACCGCATCGTGTCCTTCTTTGAGATCCCACTTATCCAAGATAACGTCAACGCCAGATTCACGCAGCTCCGAGGCAAGGTCAATGACCCACTGTTCGTGCTCAGCATTTGACCAACTGTATGAGATGAAGAGTTTCGGGGCAGTCATCGATCAAGGTTCCTGGGTATAACAAGTAATTATATGTTTCTGTATATCATGTCGTTTTTGGTGATATACAGCAAGTCTTAGAGTCATTGCCAGAGCTGTTGAGTAATGCATTGCGTACCTAATGCCTCCATTTATCAAACATTAAAGGTACGCAATCCCTACCCTATAAGCTTTTAAAAGAATCAAGCCGGATTTCTTAAAATAAGGCTATGAAAATCAATGCATTAGACTCAGTTACTGCGCCAAAGGGTCAAAAGCCTTAACCCGCACTTCGATAAGCGGCTGATCTTCTTGTCCCATTTGTCTAAATCTCAACGCACCATCGGTTTCAGCCGGTGCTTGCTCGCTGCAAGTGCTTTTGACTAATAACCAAGCGGAATCACGCACGGACGAGCCATCTTCATCTTGGAAACTAATATCAGTGGTGAAATCTACCCATTTCCGGTTGATAGGTGCAATACTGAGTAGCGGTTGCGCAGCATCACCTGGAAAATTCACCACCGACGTATACGTTAAACCGGCTCGGTATAACACATCATCCGATTGTCCTGGGCCACGCGTGGTATAAACATAGGCAACCGATACCGGCGCTTTTTTCAAGAAATTGGCGCGTAAAATATCATTCACTTCAAAAAATTGCACACCCGGACTAATCGCTCGTCTATCATAATCAACATTGTTTAAGCGAATTTTTGCACCGTAAATACAGCTAACGCCTTTGCGCCATACTCTATCGACTACTGTACCGACAGTAATCGGCTGATTTAACGTGTAAGCATTGTTCATGACTATATCTCTAACAACACTCGCCGTTTGGGTATAACCGGCAACGGGTGGGTCAATGCTTTTTAGCGCGCAGGTGTTGTTTGCACCGCCATTCGGTGAGAACGTCGGCGGGGTTGAGCCATTAGGGTTAGAACCAAATTCTCCTGTGGTATTACAGGTTACATACGCCGACTTGCCGCCATCGATAACCACGCCTGTGGCTGGCAATTGCACAAAGCCAGTTGCTGTGGCGGTCATCGACACTAGGGTTAATGCAACGCTTAACGCGCTATTTTTAAGGTGTATTTTCATAGTTATTCCTAAAGTGAAGGTTATATAGGTTTAAAAACCATGCCCTACACAGGTTATTACCTGAGTGCCATCAACCTCTACGCCATCAGGGCAAATCGCGTGGAGAAAAATCGTGTCGGTATCGATTAATACCGAGTCGGTATGTTTAGCGCCGGATAAATCAGCGTTACTGAGATCAACGCCAGTTAAACGAGCATTAGCCAAATCCGTTCCGGCTAAATTAGCGTGGGTTAAATCGCTAGCCGTTAAATCCGCACCGGTCAAATTAGCTTCGGTTAAATCTGCCTGTTTCAGCACTGCATGAGTTAATACGCTTGACGATAAATCGGTATTGGTTAAATCACTGCCGCTTAAGTTGGCTTGTTCTAAGTGTGTTGCCTGTAAATTAGCACCGGTTAAGACTGCTTTGGATAAATCGGCATTATCGAGTAGGGCTTGTTTTAAATTAGCGCCATACAACTGAGCTTTAGTTAGTTTTACCCCTGATAATTGCGCGGATTCGGCAAGCACCGGATTATTGCCATCGGAATAAAGGCCTGATAAATCGGCATTCGTTAACACTGTTTCAGCGTTGATTTCTAAGCGCCCAATGACGGTTGCACCGATTAATTTAGCGTCGGTTAAATTGGCTTTACCTAATACGCCATGCAACCGGGTATGGCTTAAATCACTACCGTGCAAGTCTTTATCTTGTAGACTCTGTTGGTGAAAATTACAGCCTTGCAAGTAAGCATTAGGCTGAATAAGCGCGCAATCGGCCGCAGGTTGATAAGGCGGTGGCGCTAGCCCAGTTAAATCGGCATAACTGGCTTGCCTAGCCTGCTGGGAAATGGTGTTATGGCTTGGTTCTATGGAGCTAGCATTAGTTGGAGGTTGCTTGCCCGATGGCTCTGTTAATAACGACATAGCCACAACAATACTGAGCGCTAATGGCAAAACAATGATTTTGTAATTCATTTGATGGGGCCGAATAAGGATGGGCCATGCTACTGTCTGACAGCAACAACAACAATATGAGATTTTCCTAAACTGGTTAGGAAAATCTCCTATATCCGCGTTGTTAAATCATCTCTACTATTGGGCGTTTTTTCGCAAAAAATTTAAGTCTTGTTCAAGCCAGCGTTTATGACAGCTAACGTATTAAAGACATCAGTAACATTATTATCGTTACTCAGTACCGCATCTTGTTTTGCCGAAGCAGAAACCACTGAACCGACACAATTAGATACTGTCGTCGTCGAAACAGAGGCCAACACGGCGGTTAAAATCGGACCCAGCGACGGTTTAACCTTAAGCAAAGAACAAATCCCTAGCAACGTACAATCCATTTCGGCTGACACCATTAAGAATTCGTTTGCAACCAGCTTAGGCGATTTAATGAATAGCAAATTGCAATCAGTGAATGTCAACGATTACCAAGGCAATCCGTTTCAAATGGATATTATGTACCGTGGCTTTTCCGCCTCACCGCAATTAGGTACACCACAAGGCTTGTCAGTGTTTTTTGATGGCGTGCGCGTTAATGAACCGTTCGGCGATGTGGTGAACTGGGACTTGATTCCAATGAATGCAATTGCCAGCATGGACTTATTTCCTGGCTCTAATCCAATATTCGGTTTGAACACCTTAGGCGGTGCTTTAGCTTTACGCAGTAAAAACGGCTTCGATGATGCAGGCGTCACGCTAAGTATGCAAGGTGGCTCTTGGGATAGAAAAAAAGGCGAAATGTCAGCCGGTTGGCATAACGAGCAATTAGCCGGTTTTGTCGCGTTCACTGGCTTTGACGAGCAAGGTTGGCGCAATAATTCGCCCTCGCAAGTCAAACAAGGCTTTAGCCGTTTAGATTGGCGCGGTGACAATTACTCAGTAAAAGCCAGTTTACTCATTGCCGACAATAGCTTATTAGGCAATGGCTTAATACCTTCGTCATGGACGGCGACCACACCCGAAGCCGTGTTTAGCTCACCGGACCAAACCGACAATCAACTACAGCAGTATTTGCTAGGTGGCGAATTATTCGTCTCCGATCACCTCAGCATCACAGGCCAACTATACCGGCGTGACAGCCGCCGTTCCTCCATCGCTGGCGATATTTATGAGGATTTTAGCGATATGGACAGCGGCTGGGAAAATCCCTTAGTCGCGAATGGTACGCGTACCGGACAACCGGTTTGCCGTTATTTAGATAGAAATAAAGACGGTGTACCTGATTATGCACTGGATAAAGACTTTGATGGCGTAGCCGATACGGGGACGATTAATGCTGAATTAAGCAAGGGCGATGTCGATTACTTGATATTAATGCCGCCGATTAATAGCAACTGCGATTACGTCAATTACACGCCGGTCAGTAGCGATTCAGGTCCACGCAATGGCGCGTACGGCGACCCTGATAATTCAACAGCAGGTTTGTCGTCTAAAGGCTGGATAGACGGTACGCCAATCGGCGTGTTAAGCACGACTAACATTGCGCAACAAACTGATGGCGCGTTCTTACAACTGAATTGGGATAGCGAACAGCATAAATTCATGTTAGGTGGCTCGGTTGATAGCGCAAATACCGATTTTGCCACCAGTCAGCAATTAGGCTTAATGGATGCTAGCCACCGCGTGTATTTAGCACCCGAACAAATCGACCCTATTTTCACGGCAGCCAGCCAAGCGATTAATAACAATACCTTTACCGGCGAGTCTACAACCGTCAGTGGTTATTTTAGTGAAACCTTTTCGCCTAAGGATAATTTACATATCAGCGTCTCAGGCCGTTACAACCACACCGACATTAGTAATCACTTACTATCGAGAACGCGCGCGGGTTATGAAAACTTACACGATATACAAGACCTAAATGCTTATCGCCCCACTGTCATCGTTTGCTCAGGCTCAAATCCCGCCTCCTGCCCTAGTAGCGCGAATTACAATATTAAAGCGAATTGGGATAAAGATGTCTGGTTATCGCAAGACCCTTATTACGGCTTAGGCGACTACAGTGAAACGCCGACCGCAGAAGAATTTAATTACCAATCGTTTAACCCATCGTTTGGTATTAGTTATTTACCGCTACCCGACGTGAATGTGTTTTTTAACTGGAGTCGTGGCACCCGCACACCCTCGACAGTAGAGCTAGGCTGCGCTTATGACAGCACTCTCGTCCCGCAAGACGCCTCCGACCCAGATTCTAATTTAGTGCCTAAAAGTTTAGCGTCTATAGGCGGGGCGTGTACGCTGCCAACCAGCTTATCGGGCGATCCTTATCTGGCACAAATTTTTGCTAATTCCTATGAGCTAGGGGTACGCGGTACGCTTTGGCACGATTGGCAATGGAATGCCGGAATTTATCGTACCGATTTAGATAACGACATTTACTTAGTCGGCGTCACCGCTACACGTAGTTTTTTTGACACGATAGGTGCTACACGTAGACAAGGCATAGAATTCGGTTTCTCAGGCCATGTTGGCAAGTTCGATGTACAACTGAACTATGGTTATACCGAAGCCACGTTTCAATCTCGCTTATTTATGTTAAGCCCACATAACAGTAGCGCTGCGGTCAGCTCGCCGTTAAATCCACAATATGACGACCAAGGCCGACCTATCGAAGCCATACAAGACATGATTCAAGTCAACCCCGGCGACCGTATGCCAGGCGTACCGCTGCATAATATCAACGCCACGCTGACGTACCATGTCAACCAAGATTGGAATATCGGTTTAACCATGATTGCGCATTCCTTTTCTTATCTGCGCGGCAATGAGAACAATGGTCATAACGCCGGTGACTATGAATATATCGACCGGCCAAATAGTACCGGCACGGGCGTGGAACGTATTAGGCTTAGACAATTTACTGATTCAGGCAGCGTACCGGGCTATGTGTTATTTAACCTAAAAACCCGTTACCAATTAACCAAACAACTCTCGGTATTCGGCTTAATCAACAATCTATTTGACCGCCAATACGCAACCGCCGGACGTTTGGGCATTAACCCTTTTTCTCCGTCTGACAAAGGCGTCACCGGCACTAGCGGCTGGAATTACAATAGCAACGATTGGTTAAACACCACGCTAGTCGCACCCGGAGCGCCTAGAGCTTATTGGCTGGGTATTGAGTATCAATTTGAGTTGTGATGAGGGGCGAAAAAACAGGTATCGTTCCCACGCTCTGCGTGGAAACGCCAGAGTACCGCTCCAGCGGTACGAAACTCTGGAGCGTAAAACGGGACGTGAATAATTATTGCTGCCATGTCGAGCCTGAGCACGATAAACAGGTTAATGCCACGAGTCTATATCAATCAGTCCAGGCTGACCCATATAGTTTCTAGCACTGGAATAGCGCCAATGCTCAGGCTTATCAACATAGCCTCGCGCCACCGGATTACGATGTATATAGTCCAATTTTTCCCGCATCATTGCTTCACTAAAAATAAGTTCAGCATGGCTACCCTCTTGCCATAACTGGTATTCTCTATCGATTTTATGCACGCATTTGGCTTTATGCAGCTTATTGAGTAACCCGACTTCACCTTGCGCTATTAGATAGTCGATGATTTTCCTGGCGGTAAATGATTTAAAACTATGGACACTTTTATCCAAGTTGGACGTTTGCGCAACATAATGCAGGTGATTTTCCAGTACCACATAACCGAATAAACGTAGCCCTTGATGTTCGCGTTGAAAGCGCCAGCAATCTAAAATGGTTTGTACGGTATTTTGGCGAGTAAACACGGGTATCCATTCAACAATGGTACAAGTCAGAAAATGAGGCTTGTCCGGCTCGGTAATCAGATAACGGCTACGTCCCATTCACTCACTCCCGGTTTATTGATTATTGTCTACAACCATTCTTGCCATGCGTTTCGCGACGCAGAGCGTTGGGTGCAATAGCATAAAATCGTTCCCACGCTCTGCGTGGGAACGATATTTAACCGCTCCTGCGGTTCGTATCGAGATGCAGAGAGTCTATTATTACTCCCCATGCTCTACGCCGAATGCTTTACACCCGCTCTTGCCGCTCGTTTCGGGACGCAGAGCGTCTTTTGGTGCGCCCACGCGGAGCGTGGGAGCCATAAACTAGAGTTAATTATCCTGGGCGAGACGAAAACCCAGAGTGTAGTAGCGGTGAGAGGGAGAATTCCAACTACGGGTAGCCGAGCGCACGAGTGCCGGTGCATCGCCCCAAGAACCGCCACGGAAAACACGGCGGGAATTAGCATCATTATTGCATATTTTTTCATTGCCATTATAAGCCGAACACGTCCATTCCCAAACATTGCCCAACATATCGTACAAACTAAAGTCGTTAGCTAAAAAACTGCCTACCGGCGCGGTGTACGCGTAACCATCTGAGCAATGATGAATAATCCACGATGAATCGATTTGGGACGCTACGGTTTCATCAGCAACATTAGCATAGCGGCAGGCATCATCGGCGTTATTACCCCAATAACGAATAGTCGTACTTCGCGCTCGCGCCGCGTATTCCCATTCGGCTTCAGTAGGCAAGCGGTAACGCTGGTTTGATTTTCGATTTAACCACGCAATATAAGCGCTGGCATCATCAACATTGATACAGACCGCCGGATGATTATTAGCCTGACTAAAGCCTGGATTTTGCCAATTATAGCCGGAATGCTCTGCCCAATTTTTATTAACCAACGTGTAACAACTAGAACCGGCACGATAACCGGTGTCATCAACAAATTTAGCAAATTGCTGCCGGGTAACTTCATGCCGACCTAGCTTAAATGCCTGAATATAAACGCTATGACGCGGCTTTTCATCCTCCTGGGAGTCACTATCAGTACTATATGAACCCATATAAAATTCTCCGGCCGGTATCGCGACCATGTCAGGGCAGTCGGCACAGCGTGTTTCCTCTCGGCGCACCACCGGTTCAGGTGGTTTAGGTCGATTATCGACCACCGGCACGGGTAGTTGGCTCAGGGCTTTGATTTTATTTTGCGCTAACACGGCAAATTCGCCTGCTGGATATTTGTCTAAATAGGCTTGAAAATCAGCAGCATCCTGGCTGTTTTTAACGCTATCCCAAAACGCTAACTCAACATTAATCGTGGGTTGCTCTGGGTCATGCGGCGGTTTAACGCCGCTGCAACCGGCAAAGCAAAACGGCGCGCCGGTTATCGATGAGTTATACCACGGCGTTTGTTCGTTATCGGTTCGATTAACCTCGTCCGCAACATTTTTTAACATCTCTTCAACGCTTAAGCCGGGTTGCACTAAATAGTGTTTTAAGTATTTGGTGTATAAACCGTTACGCTCGTTACCGTTGTCACTGGCGACCGCGCCGGGCGCAGTGGCATAAGCAATCAACGTACCTTTTGCGCCACTCATCGTAGCTAAGCCGGATTCACCTCCTCTAAAACCCCGATACGGGTTGTTGCGGCAGGCATCTAATATCACGATATTTAGCGCATTACCGACCTCTTTTAACTCATCCAGCAAAATGCCGACATCATAAGCGTGGTGTTTTAGCTCGGCTTTACTGCGAATATCTGCGCCTACCGGAATTAAAAAATTGCTGTTGTCGGCTTGCGCACCGTGCCCAGAGTAGTAAAACACGCCGACGCTGTCTTTATCGAGTTTGCCGATAAAGTCACGCACTTTGTTTTCTATGGTTTGATAATCAGCATCGGTGGCATATAACACTTTAAAGCCGACTTGGCTTAACGCGTCGCGTATGTCGTTGGCGTCGTTAATCGGGTTATCTAATTTTTTATCCGGGTAGTTTTTATTGCCTATGACTAAAGCTACCTTGTTAGCGGCGCTGGTGTTAATTGACCAGACGTTGATGGCTAGGCACATCAGCGCGGTTAGTACATAGAGTATTTTATGATGAGTCGTCATAGCGGCGGATCCTAAGTCCGGTCGATTAAGTCGTCTAGCGCGTCTGTGGTTAATAGTTTTTCTAACCAGGCATCTAATTGAGCGATGTCGGCGTGCTCGATTTGTGTTAGCGCCCATTCAGGCAAAACGCCGTATTTTATGTGTACCAGCTTTATTAGCGAATCGGCTTTGCCTTCTGCAAGACCTTTGACTTGACCTTTAGCAAGACCTTCTGAAAAACCAGCTTCTAAACCTTGTCTTTTCCATTCTTCCGCCCATTCTTTAACACGTTCTGCTAACATCGCTTGCATCTCCTGTAGTTCGTTAAATGATGAAATATCTGCCGTAGGGGCTTTGGCACTACGCCGAATGTTGTACCAGCGCTCTTATCATTCGTTTCTGGACGCAGAGCGTCTTTTATTGCTCCCACGCTGAGCGTGGGAGCAATAGTGTAAAATCGTTCCCACGCTCTGCGTGGGTATGATAATAACCGCTCCTGCGGTTCGTATCGGTACGCACAGCATCTTTATTGCTCGACGCTGTGTGTAGGTGCAAAAATTGCCAATTATTCCCCCAAATTGGTTACTTGTACGCGCCGATTGATTGCACTGGCTGGATGCGCTGGATCGGCGAGCTGAGCATAGCCTTTGCCTTCGGCATCAAGCCGCGCCGCTGCTATGGCAAAATGTTGTTGTAAATAAGCCTTAACACGGTTGGCACGTCGTTCTGAGAGGCGTTGGTTATAGGTCATGCTGCCCACGCCATCGGTGTGTCCGGTGAGTTTAAACCGATACGCATTTAAACTACTCGCCGTTAACGCCCGGCCTAAATTGTCGAGGATGAGCTGGGTGTAGTGGTCTAATAATAACGGACAGAGAGATAGGTTGATAAACTAAAAACACC
>CAWUNX010000129.1:0-9320 GCA_963923905.1 uncultured Methylocucumis sp. | reverse complement strand
GTAGCGAATACCGGTAGTAAGCTGCCAATCCGGTAAGAACCGCCATTCATCCTGCAAAAAAAAGAAATAGTTTTCTCGGCTTGCCGTCGGCAAAAAACTATAGGGGGTACCCGAAACATCGACCACTGGCTGCCCGGGCAACAACGGAATTGGCAAACCGGTCTTCGGATCCAACCCGAAGTTCTTGGACTCGCGAGCTTCATAGAGATCGTCGTAGTTGAAACCTAACCCTAAGCGCAACGTGTGCTTATCGAACCCCCGATAAAAAGCCGAGCCGTTGATACGACTGTGCCGTTCGAATACTTCTGGATTGCCAATCAAACCGTTGGAAAAAGTTACCAGATTGGCGCTACCAAAATCGAGATTGCCGTCCGAATTAATCGGCAGCCTCGTGCCAGGCGGCAACAACACTAAGTTGCTACGATTGTCTTCATTATAGGATTCGAGATGACTGAGTTGCACCATCACTTCCCAATTCTCGGTAAAATCAGTGTCGTGATAGGTCAAATCGGCATTGTAGCGATCACTGGCATAACGACCATTAGGATCTAGTGCTTGTGCAACGCCGACCGCATTACCCCAATTATCCCTGCGCTGTATGCCTGCTCTAAGTCGGAAGTCGCCACGCGCCACATCTAAACGCGCATCGAAGTTCTCACGCGTCAAGTTGACCGGCCCGGGTGCCAGCGAGGCGTGTGTACCGAACACCTGATCCAAACTGGTTTGCAAATCGCTGTCGACAATCCGGCGTTGACCGTCGGTTTCATGGTATTCGACCATCGCGGCTATATCAAAGCCAGCCCATTCGCCGCCCTTGAGCAACCAACCATCGTAGCTGTCGAAACTACCGGCACGCCCGCCGATTTCTAGGTCGTCGATGTCTTGTTTAGTTTTGGTAATAATATTGATGACGCCGGAAGCAGCATCGGCGCCATAGATCGCCGAACCCGGTCCTCTAATCACTTCGATGCGCGCGATACTTTGCACCGGCATACCGCCCCAAATCGAGCCACGATCGCCATGATACGTGTTGGTGAGTGGAATGCCGTTAATCAGTACCAACACTTGCGAGTTGAATTCCGATGCGACACCACGGATTGAATAGATTGGATTGTAGCCAACAAAACTGCGCAACACATGCAGACCTGGCACTGTTTCCAACACCTCATCTAAATCGGTGGCGCCCATCGCTTTTATCGCGTCAGCAGTAATCACGGTGGCAACTGCAGGCGCTTTATTGACCGACTGTCGGCTACCGGTCGCAATGCTTATCATGTCTGGGGTGCCGTAAATCTCTGCGAGCGCTCGTTCTTCTTCGAGCATGGAAACGGATTCCGCAACAGCTAGTGCCGAGAACAACGCTAAGATAATGCTCGAAACTAAAATTCGAGCTCTTTTACATATAAGCATTCGAATCAATTAGAGGCGCGGTTGAAAATAATGCCTGAGCATAATAGAAAGCGGTAAAACTGTAAATCGTTTCTCAATCGGCTGGCAAGCCTGCCTCATTAATCAACAGCAGATACCCGTTGTCGCAGTCCCTCAACCCGAAATTGCTGTTGAATTGCAAAAGATAGTAACGTCGGAGTACAAACCTAGGTTTGTACTCCTTTACATTAACGAGTGAAATAAAACGGGCTAACCACGTTTTTTCGGAGATTTGATTGAAAAGACCTTAAAGCACAATAAAGCCTTCTAGCGTGTTTAAATCACGCCTTTTTCAATCACCGGCATGACCCAAAACTGTATACCGGCGCCGCTAAACTCTTGCTTTAACTGGGTCAGTAACAACGGCAAGGTTTCAGCGGCTAAATACATTTGAAAACGGATACGCTTTTGCCTGCCACTGACTTGCTCGGCTAATGATAGACCTTGATTGTGATGATGATGGGCATTGACTTGAAAGCTACTAAAACCATGCTCAGCTTCTAACAGCAATAAACAATCAACAATCGCTTCTTCGAGACTAGGCGGTGCATTTAAGGTAACCAAATATTCTTGGTGCATTAGGCAACTCCTTTAACTGAAACGCTTTTTGCTTGACCATAACGTTGATACAACATGGGCAATAAAAACAGGGTTAAAAATGTCGATGATACTAAGCCACCAATCACCACAATGGCTAACGGACGCTGTATTTCTGAACCCGGCCCTGTGGCAAATAACAATGGAATCAGACCAAATGCCGCAATACTAGCGGTCATTAACACCGGCCGTAACCGTCGTAACGACCCAATGACCACTACCTTGCTAATCGCCATACCGCTAACGATGAGTTGATTGAAATAACTCACCATCACCACGCCGTTAAGTACCGCGATGCCTAATAACGCAATAAAACCCACCGAAGCCGGCACCGATAAATACTCACCCGATAACCATAAACCAAACACCCCGCCAATCATTGCTAACGGAATATTCGATAACACCAGTACCGCTTGCCGTATCGAACCAAACGTAGAAAATAACAATAAAAATATCAAACCTAAGGAAATAGGTACAACAATGCTCAACGTTGCAGCAGCACGCTGTTGGTTTTCAAATTGACCGCCAAACTCCAAGGTATAACCGACCGGTAAACTAAGCTTATCCGCCACGAGCTGTTTAGCTTCGGCGACAAATCCCACTAAATCACGCTCTTGCACATTACTGCGCACCACCGTGAAACGCTGACCATGCTCTCGGCCAATCGCCACAACGCCGTCAACTTTGGTTAATTGCGCCACGGCGGTTACCGGCACATGCCCACCATTCGGCAAAGTGATTTGTAAACTGTCGAAGTTAGCCGTATTACTATTCCCGCGTAACAATAGCGGCGTGCGTTTAATGCCTTGTTGCACTATACCTAAATTTAAACCTTCGATTTGTGCGCGTAACAAGGTTTCTATCGTATCGCTATCTAAGCCTAAACGCCCTGCAGCGGTTTTATTAATGGTTAATTGCCAAAACTGCATACCCTCGTTTTGCTTGACAAACACGTCGCTAGAGCCTTTGATTTGCCGCAAAAGCTCGGCGATTTCATTGCCTTTTTCGTTTAACACATCTAAATCCGGGCCAAATAATTTCACGGCAACATCACCGCGCGTGCCTGTCAGCATTTCTGACACGCGCATTTCTATCGGCTGGGTAAAGCCAAACGCAATGCCAGGGGTTTTCGCCATAATGGCACGGATATTTTCTATCAGTTGGTCTTTATCCGCGACCTGCCATTGCTCTTTAGGTTTTAGCACTAAAAAGGTATCGGTTTCATTTAACCCCATAGGGTCTAAGCCTAACTCATCTGAACCCACGCGCGAGATAATGCTACTGACTTCTGGAATATGCTTAAGCAAGTTTTTTTGCACTTGCCCATCTAAAGCAACTGACTGATCTAAGGTAATAGAAGGCAATTTTTCCAACTGCACCACGAGATCACTTTCATCCATGACCGGCATAAACGTACTACCTAAACGCGTAAACACCAGAATCGTTGCCAGCAACAAAACAGCCACACTGATAAACACCTTGGCGTAATTGTTTAAACACCACGCCAATAACGGCTGATAAATGGCTTGCAGCGTTCTAGGCAGCCAAGGTTCTTCATGAGACACTTTTTTCAACAAAAACGACGCGACAACGGGAATCACCGTTAACGACAACAACAATGAAGCACTTAACGCAAACACTATCGTTAATGCCACAGGCTTAAAGAGTTTACCTTCCAAACCTTGTAAGCTGAGTAACGGCAGAAAAACGATAATAATAATTAAAATACCCGATGTCACAGAGGCCGAAACTTCACGTGTTGCTCGATAAATCACATGTAACCTAGGTAGACGTTCAGCCGTCTTATGATGCGCTAAATGGCTAATTAAGTTCTCAGTCACCACGACAGCAGCATCGACTAACATGCCTATCGCTATCGCTAATCCGCCTAGGCTCATTAAATTGGCCGACATATCCATCGTCCGCATTAAGATAAACGTGAATAATGCGGATAAAGGCAAGACTAGAGCGACCACCACAGCCGCGCGAATATTGCCTAAAAACAACAATAACAAGACCAATACTAAAGCAATTGCCTCTAGCAAGGCATCTAACACCGTATTGACGGCTTTATTGACCAAATCACCACGGTTATAAAAAACCTTAGCGGTCACACCTTTAGGAAAACTTTTACTCAGCTCAGCTAATTTACGCTCTAAGCCATCCACTGTTTCACGCGCATTCGCCCCGCGTAAACTCAACACTAAACCTGTCACCGATTCACCGTTACCGTCTTTACTGACAGCACCATAGCGTGTTAACGCGCCCATTTTTATTTCAGCCACATCAGCCACGGTAACCGGTGTGCCGTTTTTATTATCGACCACGATAGCCGCAACATCAGCTAAGGTCTTAATTCGACCTTCGGCGCGCACGATCAGCGCTTCCTCGCCATCATTAAGTCGGCCTGCACCATCATTACGATTATTATGCTCTAACGCAGCGATTAACTTATCTATGCCAATACCTCTAGCCGCTAATCGGGTATTATCGGGCACAACCTCAAAGCTCCTAACTAAGCCGCCTAATGAGTTCACATCAGCAACACCCGGCACGGTGCGTAACGCAGGCCGTATCACCCAATCGAGTAAATCGCGCTTTTCCATCAGGCTTAAGTCGCCTTCAATGGTAAACATAAACATTTCGCCTAACGGTGTCGTCATAGGCGCAATACCGCCTTGAATATCAGCGGGTAAATCTCCCCAAATGGTATTTAAACGCTCGGCGATTTGTTGCCGCGCCCAGTAAATATCCGTGCCTTCGACAAAATCCACCGTAATATCGGTTAACGAATATTTTGCTATTGAGCGCAACATGGTTTGCTTAGGAATACCGAGCAATTCCACCTCTATTGGCCCGGTAATCCTAGCCTCAACTTCTTCCGGTGTCATGCCGGGCGCTTTAACAATGATTTTAACTTGCGTAGGCGATACATCAGGAAAGGCATCAATCGGTATTTGTTTAAATGCGCTATAACCCCCGCCGATTAATACTAAAACCGCAATCAGTATCAATAAACGCTGGGTTAACGCAAACGAAATGAGTCCGGCCATTACTCGCCCTCCCCAAGTCCTAACCAATTGGCTTTTAATGCAACAGTACCTTTAACGGCCAGCATTTCATTGCCCGTTAACTCACCGCTAATCGTCGATTGCTCGCCTTGCTTGCCTAACACGTTAACCGGTAGTACCGAAAAACCTTGTCCCGTTTGCACAAACACATAGCTTTTGCGCTCATGCTGAATAATCGCGGTATTAGGCACAATAAATGCCGCCTGACTATTTTGCTGAATAATTTGCGTATTAATCCGCTGGCCTGGGCGTATATCTATCGGTGCATGTTTTAACACGGCACGCGCTAAAATGGTTTGGTTTTCAGGATTAACCGCTTGCCCTAACAAACTAATCTGCGCACTGACTGGAATCGCTACCGGTGTTTCTCGCTGCTCTAATGATTCAGTGTCATTAACTGGCTTTTCCAGTAACACCTTATCACCGATTTTGACCTGATTAATACGTTCTTGTGGAATATTAATTTCCAACCATAATTCATCTAAGTTAGCGATTTTAAATAACGGCGATAAACTGTCTAAACGCGCACCAGCAACTACCATACGTTCTAACACAGTGCCGGCAATCGGCGCGCGCACCGCCAGCAACCCTGATAACTTATGCGTTTTTTTAAGCTTAGCGATTTCCGCATCGGTCATACCAGCGATACCGAGTAACTGCCTATGCTCGTCTAATTCAGACGCCGCCGCTTGATACATTGCATGAGTCTCTTGCCAACGCCGCTGCGCAATCACACCGTCGTCGAGCAATTTTTTATCGCGTTGATAGGAAAACCCTGCTAGAGCTAAATCACTCTCTGCTTTTAAGTAATTGCGTTGTGCCATCAGCAAATCTTGGCTATTCATCTCCGCAAGTACTGCGCCTGCGTTAACCTTATCGCCAACTGCCGCATTCAGTTTAGTCACTAACCCCGCTTGGGTGGCGCTAATAATGTATTCTTGCGTCGGCGGAATCACCACTTTCGCCGGGGCATATAACACAGGCACATGACTAACAGGCTCAGGCTTGGCTAAAACAATACCTAAACTCTTAGCCTGCTCTTCCGCTAAAACCACATGGTTATCCAGCGCCCTACTGGATTGAGCGGAAAATAATGACACACTCACCAGTGCCCAAAATACATAATGACGAATAGCACGGTTCATGGCATCACTCCTACAGCTTGGTTATATAAGGCTTGGTCGCGTAACAACATCACCGCGCGCTCTTTAGCGTTCAATATGGCTAGCTGTGCGCGTGACTGAATTTTTAACAAATCGATTAAATCAATTTCACCGGCAGCAAAACTTTGTTCGGTCATGCTTAAATGCTGCTCGGCTAACGCTCTTAATTTTTCTGCATTAGCTAACTCAGCTTTATTGACTTCCAAATTGTGCTCAGCTTCGTGATGTTGTTGTTGCAAGTCCCGGTAAAATTGCTCGCGCTCAGCAATAAGCTTATTCATCTCAACATTAACGGCTGCAACAGACACATTACTATGACTATCACCACCGAAAGGCACATTCACACCAATATTAAAGCTCTCGGTTTTATTACTACGCGGATCATTGGTGAAACTGTCACTGTTAATGCCGACGACCACGTTAGTTTGGCCCGAACCGCTCATTTGTAGCGCATGAATTTCAGCGCGTTTACGGTCGATTTGACTATTTAATGCTAACAAGAAGGGATGACTATCCGGCACTTCACGTAGCGTTGATAGCGATTCTTGATACTGGCTAGGAACTTTAGGCGATTGCGTAATTGTTGTATAACGTTTACGCGCATGCATAAGCTCGGCTTCTGCTTGAATTAACAGCGACTTTTTTTGCAATAATTCCGTTTCAGCCAAGATTTGATCCGCCCTAGGTAAATCGCCTAACTCAACGCGGCGCTTAACCTTATCAAACAGCTTTTGATTCACTTGTAATTCTTCTTGCGCTTGCTGATAACGCAAGTTTTGTAACGCCATATCCCATAGCGCGCCTCGAATTAAACCAGCCACCCTAAGCTGTGTGGCTTCCTGTTGTTTTTGCACGCTGATACTAGCTTTCGCACCCGTGGCCTGCTCAGCGGCACGCTGACCTAAATTCCATAACGGTACTTGCACCGTGGCATCGATATAATGCAAGGTTCCGCTGGTCGCTTCTTGGAAACGCAAACCGGCTTGCGATGCACCGGCGACCAAGCTTTCACCGCGCTGGCGTAACGCCTCGGCTTCGGCTTCCATCGCATTCAGCCAGGTCATATCAGGAAATTTTTCCATCGTCAGCGTAACTAGCTGACTTAGGCTTAAACCTGCTTCTTCAGTGATAGGGTCTATGTGCGGCACGGCTACTTCTGCAGTCAAAGCAGACGTATTGGCCGATTCGGCGTAATTTAAGCTAGGCACCAGCATACAACTTATGCTGGTAGCTATTGCTAGTCTATAGCCAAGGAAGGGTATGTTTGTCATAAAAGAACTCGCTACGGTAAAAAAACCGCGTTTAACTGTTTAGACCATGGCTTAGTAAGCACCTACACACCCTAGGCGTGGGTAAACACTAAGCAAATACAACAATGAGGACTTAAGACAAAGGCGGGGCGCGAGGCGAGAAAGAGAAATGTTTATCAACCGCTAAACAGCTCGGTGGTGCGCGGGGGTTTAATAAGGGTAAGCCTGTTTGCTTAGGTAATGCAATGGTTTGCGCAGGTAAAAACGCAGAATCATCGGGTAAATCAAAATGCACACTTTGCTTTAACCCTTCATCCACGTCAAAGACCACACCCTCTGAAGGCGATTGCGTGTTAATACCGCTAACTACGCTACCAATATCGCCTGATAGCTGAGAGGCTAAAATGAACTTCTCTAAACCCGGAATATGTAACTTGCCGTCTACGCTATCTTGACCAGTATGCGCATGCATTAACGGCGTTAACCATTGCAACAACACTAAAAAAATCGCCAGACTTGTTCTCATTATTCCAACTGATATTTAGAAAAGGGTTCTGTGGCTACAATAATCGTGGTTCGACATCTAGCCACTGCTTGTAGATGCGAAGTTATTCGCACTGTGCAGATAAATCCTACAAGGAGAGGATTGGTGAAGAAATAAGAACCACTCACTATCTATCTGCATTTTAGCAAGTATTAAGTTTCAATGCTAAAGGTTTACCGATGAAGTCATTTTGGCGACTATGCTTTACTCGGTTAAGATTTCGGATTGTAAAGTTACTAGCCCTAGGACACTTGGAGTTTCCACTTAAATAAAACCGCGCGGAGTAACTAACACCTCGAACAGCCAGGAAACTGCTTACCGCTTGTCATAGTTGATAACAATAATGACTAAAAGCTATCTATAGCCGCTAGAATAAAGTTGTTTGTACCCTGAATAAAGGGGTAGAATTTCAATATAACCCGTGGCATGATGCTCTGAATTGCTGCTTACCCTTTTAATCAAAGCTGCAATAAATTTTCCAATAGAAGTCAGAAAGGTTTCTCTCTTGATGCCAAACTTAACCAGCAATTTTTAAATTTAAACAGAGACCTCAATAGATGGAAATCATCAATTCAATTGCTCATAAAATTATTAAACAAAGGCGAGAAAAGGATAAACCAAACGTTGAAGCCGAAGTTCAGTTACGAGATGAAGTTTTTGATCCAACCAACGAAAAAGTAGTCACGTTAATTGAAGCTCTCTTAAAAATTTACAAAGGGAAAACATTTGGTTCATTCAAGGCAGATACAAATAATCACCCTTTTCAATTATGGACAAAAGATTTATATGATGAAGGTTATTCAAAACAAGTATTTATTGAACTTACTGTCAGCACAGTCAATAGAATAAAGTTTTTTATTGAAAAAGAAAATTTTGCAACAGGTGGTTTTTTGGTTTTTGTGCATTATAAGGATAACAACCAAACTTATTTAATGATTGCCATGATTAAAGATAAGGGTGGCTTAACTTTCACACCTGATATGGAATTAACCGATGTCCAACATATTGATTTGGAAAAACTTCACCAGGCAGCCCGAATTGATTTGGAGCGATTTGAGCATGGAGAAGACAGCTACCTGAGCTTTCTTAAGGACACCAAACCCAAGGGTGACAAGGAAAAAGAAGTTACTGGATATTTTACAGATGCTTTAGGGTGTACCGATTTAATTTCATCAAATCATGCAACAAAAGCTGTTTTTAATTTAATTGACGAAATTTTTACCGAAGCAAGGTTGAATCCAAAGCCTATTCAAGATGAAATACACGA